>CAZFEA010000313.1:0-4375 GCA_964518085.1 uncultured Dehalococcoidia bacterium | reverse complement strand
CTAACCCGCGCTCAATCTCCGCCGTCAGGTCATAGCCCTGGATGACCCGGCCCCGGGAGTCCACCACCTTGCCTCCGGCGATCCTTACCTCGCCGTCGGCAAAGGCCTTGATGGTGGCCACGATAAGTGGGAATTCCCGTCTCAAGCCCTCTTGCCGTATCAACCGGAACAGGGAATTGCTGTCGCTCTGGAGCCTCTTTGTTTCGGCCACGCCGTTCTTTTCCAGTTCTCGCCAGCCATCTTCAAACCCGGGGCCACGGATGGAATAGTTGCAATAGGTCACCACCGGCCCGCGGTCCAGCTCCGGGGTAACCAGGTGCATCATAACCCCCGAGCTGTCAGCCCCCGTCTCCAGCAGCTTCCAGATCACTTCCCGCCAGGTGCCAGTAGGTCCGCCGGGCGCCGCGGGATGCAGGTTGATCATGTTAAATTTGCGGCACATCTCAGGGCCGACGATGAGCATGTACCCGGCCAGTACGCACATGTCCTGGTAGAAAGGAGCGAGCCTTTTCATAACCTCGCGGTCATACTCCAGGCGGCACTCTTCGAATGATTTGTTCCTGGCTGCCTTTAATTTGCTCGAGGAGAAGCATACCAGGGGAAGGTGGTACGACTTTACCAGTTCAAAAAACCGGTCAGTCTCAGGCGACTCCCCGGCCTCGCGGTTACAGAAGACAAAGGTAATGAGGCCCTTGATTTCGCCGGCTTTTATCTGTTCCTGGACGGCGGAAAGCAGGTCCCGCGATCCTTTACCCCGCCCGGTGGAGAACCAGCCAATGCCAAACAATCCTGATCCCCCTTGTCATTTTAGTTACCAGCCTGAACCAGGTGCTGGCGATATGGACGGCGAAACTGGAGCGTTCGCCGTGCAGTTTGCCCAGCCTGAGGGCCTGGAGAAACTCATCCGGTCCGCTGAAATCCGGCATTTCAATGTAGGCGTTGCCGACCTCCTGGGTGGTATGGGCATCGCCGCCGGCGCTCACCGGCAAGCCGTTGCGGTGAGCATAGACACTGGCCCGGTCCGAGTCGCGGTAGAGCGGTGTCCTGGAATTGAAGGCTTCCAGGACGTCGATATCGGAGGCTATGCGTTGCAAGGCGGCGGGCCGCAGGGCCGAGATGCGGAAGCGATCGAACGGGTGGGGTATGCAAACCAGGCCGCCCTGGGCCTTGATTCTCTGCACCGTCTCTTCAGGCGACAGACTGTTGGGGATGCCTTCCTGGAGGAAAAAACCAATGATCTCACCTTCGCTGGTCAGGATTTCTTCGGACACGATGACCTTGAATGGGGCTATGGCTTTCATCTTGAGCGCGCCGGTGATGTTGCCATGGTCGGTTACCGCCAGGCAGTTGATGCCTTTTTTCAGGCAGGCCTCGATCACTTCTTCCAGCGATTGGGTGCAGTCCAGGGAATAAGCGGTATGGGAATGGAGGTCACACTTTAACAAGGATGAGCACTCTTTCTAAAGATTGGAAGATTGGAAAATTGCAAGATTGGAAGATTCCCCGCCCCCCCAATCTTTCAATCTTTTCAATTTTTCAATTCATTTGGGTGCTTGTGTCAACACGCGCGCCCTGCCGTTTTCGATCACCACCATGTCCTCGATCCTGATACCGCCCCAGTCCTCCAGGTAGATACCCGGCTCAATGGTGAAAACCATGTTTTCCTCGAGGATGGCCTCGGATGTGGGGCTGATCCTGGGCTCTTCGTGTTCGGCGAGCCCTATGCCATGGCCCAGCCCGTGACCGAAGGCGTCGCCGTAGCCCGCCGCGGTAATGTAGTCCCGGGCGGTGCGATCGACTTCAGTGGCCGGTATCCCTGGCTCCACTCGCTCCATGGCGGCAAGCTGCGCTTCAAGTACGATGTGGTACAGTTTATCATACTGATCATCTCGCCTCTCCAGGCATAGCGTGCGGGTAATATCGCTCAGGTAGCCATCGGCGTTGGCCCCGATATCGATGACGATGGGTTCTCCCAGTCCCAGGGCCCGGTTGGTAGGCCGGTGGTGGGGCATGGCCCCATTGGTACCCCCGCCTACGATGGGGCTGAATGCCAGCGGCCCGCTGCCGTTTTCTCTCATAAATCGTTCGATTTCCCAGGCCAGTTCCTGTTCCGTCATACCGCGCTTGAGTATATTCCGGGCATGTTCGATAGCGGCATCAGCCATGCGTGCCGCTGCGGTGATACCATAGATCTCGTCAGGTTCCTTGACTGCCCGGAGTTTTTCCACCAGGGAATGGGTGGCCACCAGGCTTCCCGGGTGGCCGAGCTGGGTTACCGCGTCGTTGAGCACGGTGTAGGCGGCAAAGGTGAGGTCCGCGGCCTCAAACCCCAGCTTATTGAATGGCGTCGTCTGCAAGAGCGAAGGCAGCCAGTCGGGAAGGTCCTTCTTGGCCTGGAAAATCTCAAATTCCGGCGCCTGGCGCCCGGCTTGCTCGACATACCTGAAGTCGGTTGCCACGATGGCGCTGCTATGGGATATGAGGAGGAATCCGGCAGTACCCACAAACCCGCTGAGGTAACGGCGGTTATCGGGCTGGGAGATGAGCATGGCGTCCAGTCCTTCTTCGACCAGTTTCTGGCGCAGCCTCGGTAAACGCTGGCTCATGCCTGGATTCCCCCCGCTGATTCCGCGGACAAGGCTTCCAGGGCCAGCAGGTAACCGCGCCAGCCCAGCCCGCTGATCTGCCCCCGCGCTACCGGCGCGATGACCGATCTGGCCCGCCATTCCTCGCGGGAGTAGATATTGGATATGTGTACTTCGATCACCGGGATGTTCGCGCCGGCAAGGGCATCCCTGAGCGAAAGACTGTAGTGGGTCAGCCCCCCCGGGTTGATGATAATACCCGATGCTGCGGCAGCGTTTGCCTGGATAAAATCGATAAGGCTGCCCTCGCTGTTAGACTGGAAGAAGACCGGCTCGAGTGCCAGTTCATCGGCGCGCTTCTTTATCAAGCGGTTAATCTCGTCCAGTGTCTTATCGCCATAGATATCGGGTTGCCGCTTGCCGAGTAGATTCAGATTGGGACCATTGATCACCATAATTTTGTGCATGCTGGACCCCGGAAAATCTAAATTAAGAAACGAAAGGAACCGCGAATGAACGCGAATGAACGCGACGTTTCCCTCTCCGGTGAGGGTGACCCCCTCACCTTAATCCTCTCCCGCGAGGGGAGAGGAGACGGGGATCTTTCAGTCTTACAATCTTTCAATCCTTGGACCCGCTCCTCGGATGCGCCGCCAGGTATACTTGCCTTGCCCGGTTCCCGGTTACATGGGTATATATCTGGGTGGTGGTGAGACGGGCATGGCCGAGCAATTCCTGCACCACCCGGAGATCGGCGCCGCCATCCAGCAAATGGGTGGCAAAGGAATGGCGAAAAAGGTGCGGATGTATTCGTTTTTTCAGTCCGGCCTTAGCCGCGTATTTATTCAGAATGTATTGAAACCGGCGCACCGCCATCCTGGCGCCGTCCCGGTTGACAAACAGGGCGTTGCAGCGGTGATTTCCGATGAGGATGGGACGGGCGTTCTTGATGTAGGCTTCGAGCGCTTTCACCGCGGGTAGGCCCATAAGGGTTATGCGTTCCCTGGATCCCTTGCCGGTGACCCTGATTTCGCGCGTAGCAAGATTGATGTTTTCGAGGTCCAGGCCGGCTATTTCGCTTACCCGGAGTCCGGCAGCGTATAACAGTTCCAGCAGGGCCTTATCCCGCAATCCTCCCGGCGTCGCCACGTCAGGGCTTTCCAGCACCATTATCATCTCAGGCGCGGTCAAGAAAGAAGGCAGACGCCTCTCCAGCTTTGGCGTTCCCGTGGCCGCGGCCGGATTCTTGCTCGCCAGGTTTTCGCGAATGAGGTATTTGTAGAGAGAACGAATGGCCGACAGCTTTCGCGCAATGCTTCCCTTGGCGGTGTTCAGGTCCATCAGCCACGACAGGTAACGGCGCATCAGGGCATGGTCCACTTCTCCCAGGGAACCTATTTTCTGGACCTGAAGGAACTCGAGGAAGTCCTTGATGTCCGTGATGTAGTTCCGGACGGTGTAGGCCGATGCCCGGCGTTCCAGCTCCAGGAACGAGACGTATTTTTGAAGTAAACGGTCCATGGACACAAATGAGTTTTTGAGTTATTGAGTTATTGAGTTATTGAGGCTACCCCTCACCTTAATCCTCTCCCACAAGGGGAGAGGAAATATGTCCTGGTATCTATGAAACTAAGTACCGGAAGCGGAGCCTGATGCCCGCTGGCTGGTGCCTGAAATCCCCCTCTATCCCCCTTTCGCGAAAGGGGGAGGTTGAGAGTAAATGAAAGTAGTTACCGCCGACCAGATGCGTGAGATCGAGGCCAGGGCTGCGAGGACCGGCCTTACCTCGC
>CAZFEA010000312.1:0-4380 GCA_964518085.1 uncultured Dehalococcoidia bacterium | reverse complement strand
CGGTTACACTGGAGAGCGAACGCGGCCGCGTATTTCCCGGCACGGTGGCCAAATACCTGGGCGGCGCCGATACCGCTGCCCACGCGATCGGCGCCGAAAACCCCGGCCTGGCCGGCAGCTTCGCCGGCGCCGTAGAGGCCGGGTATTGACGATTCCCCGTTGCTGTTGATGATCATGCCGCCCAGGAAAGTATGAAGGCCCGGTATCAAGGCCAACCGGTCGCGGCGAGGGCTGAGACCGTGAAGTTGCATGGCCGCGTATGGCCTGGGTGGTGTTGTCTTCCCAGAGGTCCTTTACTCTTTCAGCCACCTTCGACATGTCAAGATATACCGGCCCCCGGCCCTCCTGATTTTCCTTGGATATTGCGTAGATGTTCCGCCACCAGTCAGTGAATTCCGCCCTGGCGGGGTCGTACCGTGACATGAAGGCCTCACCCCGGGCATTGACCCATCTGACTCCATTGGCGATCATCGGCTTGATGCCGCCGATATCCCTGACATGTACCCCATCGATCATCCCGGTAATAGAGAACTGCAGGAACTCCATATTCATGAGAGAAGCGCCGGCCTCGAAGGCCAGAGCGTAGCTGTCGCCGGTAAGCTCGTTGACGCAGGTAGGATATTTGTAAAGACCGGTCGCACTGCCGCTGGCCAGGATAACTGCTCCGGCGCTTATAGAATAAAGGTCTCCTGTGCGGACGTTAATGCCAAAGTCGCCGGCAATACGGTTGTTTTCGAGGAACAGCCTTGTAACCATAACGTGTTCCAGGGTGCTTATCCGGCGGCTGAGGACCGCTTCTCGAATGGTCTTCATCACCACCTGGCTTCCACCGATGGCATTGGAACTGGGTGGCCTCGGGTAGGAAAAAGCCATCGTCCTGGCGATGGGATATTTGCCTTCAGGGGTCCTGTGATAGTGGACCCCCAGAACCTCGGTTTCCAGCAGCCTTTCCAATGACTCCACGTTCAGTATTTCAGTGTGCTCCTGGACGTTGAGGTACTCCCCTCCCTTGACACAGTCCGCCAGCATCACGTCGTGGCTGTCGCGGGGGTCACCGCCGAACTCAGGGGGCAACAGCACCCAACCGGTACCGCCTCCGCCACACCGGGGCGAAGTGCCACTGAAACCAATCCTTCCCTTGTCGATTATCAGGACTTCAACCGGAGGTTTTCTGGCGGCGATGGCCGCGGTGCAGGCGGCCATGCCACCACCGACAACGAGAACATCGGTGCACAAATTAGTGATCGTGTCCGTCATGGATCAGTTTCCCATCAGGCTGTCGTTCATTTCAGCAGCGATGAAATCAGTTGCCTGAAGATCGGGGCGCCTTTCTCTTGAGTCCTGACCCATTCTTCGGCGTCAACCACAAGCTTGTATTCTTTTCCGGCCTGCCTGGCAAACCTCGGGTCCGGGCTGGATGGTGCCACATCCTCCCTGAGAGAGTCGAAAGCGTAACCTTTGACATAAACGGTCTGGCCCTCCTGCGTTAGCAGCCAGTTGACGAAGACCCGAGCTGCGTTGGGATGAGGCCGCCTGTTCTGCAGGGAAACCGTCACCCCGGTAGCGTTTATGAACGTCCCTTCCCTGGGAATGATCTCCTGGACCGGGGCCCCTGCCGCTTTGAGCGGCCCGAGAAGATCTGAGCGGGCGCCAAAGGTAACCGAGTACTTGCCTCGCGCCAGCCAGTCGGCCACCAGCCGCTCATCTCGAAGAACGGCTGGCTCCTGCCCGACCAGCTCTTTAATGAAATCGTAGCCCATGATGAACTCAGCCACCCCGGTGGCCGTGGCATTCGCGGTTCCCGGCACGGTGGGATCACCCATGATGATCTTTCCCTTGAACTTCGGCTCCAGCAAGTTCCGGTAAGAAACTATCTCCTCCGGTTTGACCAGCGTGGTATTTATGGCAACCGGGCGGTACAGATCGCCGCGCATGGCCAGCAGGGTTTCCGTCTTTTCCACGAAGGGCAGCCGGCCTCCATACCAGTATTTACCGTCGGTCGCTTCAGGCAAAATGAGTTCGGGTGATAAAGGGTCCAGCGCGCCTGCAGGAAGAAGACTTTCTACCGCAGTACCCGAGCCGGCTATATAGACGTCTCCACTGTAGAGCCCGGCCCGCCGTTCGGCCAGGATCTTGGCAACGAGCTCCGTCCCCCGGCCGACCACGAACTGCATTTCCAGGCCGTATTTATCTTTCAAGGCATTACTGAAAGCCAGCCTGGCTTCGGGCACCGCCGTGGTATAAACCACTACTGTGTTTTCCTGTCGTGCGGCCTCCAGCGTCTTTTGCCATTTGGTTTCTCCTGGCCGTTGCGCTACCTCAGGCTTCCTGGGAACGGCGGTAGCCGCAGGTCCAATGGTCCCTGTCCCTGCCGAACAGGCAAAGGCTGAAAACACGAACAAGGTCAAGAGGATAGCAGTCACTTGTCTCACCATTTGCTTACTCCTTAGATCAGGGCCTAAATCTGTACCGGTCGATAGGGACCGGTTCGGTCCGCAGGCTCATCTGGCCCTTTTCTTTTTTTAAAGTAATCCATTTCAGCCAATTCTTGTCGTCCCTCTTTGGGAAGTCCTCTCTGAAATGGGTGCCGCGGCTTTCGGTGCGCATGACGGCGCTGCGAAAGACCATCTCGGCCATCAACGTCATACTTTGGGCCTCGTGACATTTAACCAGGTCGTGCATATCCCTGGCTCGCAGCGAGGCGGCTTGAGGCTGAAGGCCCTTCACAGCAGTCAAGGCATCTTCGAGTCTGTCTTTTTGCCGCACCAGGGTGTTCTTCAGCGGCATGACGATTTCCTGTACCTGGTAAATGTAGTCATCCGGGAGGGTCCCTGCCTGTAGATATAGCGGCGCGAATGTCTCACCCCGAAGACGTTCAATCTCCACGGGGTCCGGGGTCGGCTGGCGGACGTCCGGCGCCGACCGCGCCGCCGATTCCCCGGCCAGGCGGCCCGTAATTATGGCCTGGGCGATGCCCCATCCCGGGTACTGCCCGGCCGAATGGGTGGCGCCGCACCAGCGAGAACCCTGGCCGCAGGCTTCGCCACAGCTCCAAAGACCCGGCACGGTGGTTCGGCAATCTCTGTCAACCTTGATGGAGGAGACATTTATGTTTCCCTTGCGCATCACCGCAATCCTTTGTCCAAAAGGATCCCGGCCCACCACGTCACCACTGTGCCACACGCCCTGCTTGGTTGGATTTGCCGGTCTTACCACAGATTTCATTTCGGGCGTAGCCCTGCTCAGGTCAAGCCACAAGGGGCCGCGCCCTTCTCTCAGTTCAGTGACCATGCCCCTGACCAGTGGCAACCAGTTCTCGCCGCCGGCTTCAGGCATATACCTGTCCGAAATGTTTTCGCCGGTATTGTTGTGGAAGTTCCTCACCACGATATTGCGCGCGAAGGAGTCATAGTCCTTGATGCAGGGCAGGTCGTAGGTACCAAACTCGGTTCCGGAAAATTCGGAGCCCGCATGATACGCCATAGCTACCCCCTCGCCGCAACTGGCCTGCCACAACCGGTGAATTTTGAAGTAACCGCCCGCAGTGGCCAGAATGGTCACTCTCGCAGGCATGACAACGAACTCGCCGCGGACGATGTTGAAACCAGCTGCGCCGGCTACGCTGCCACCGGTGGTGAGCAGCCGGGTGACTTCAGTCTTGTTCAGGAGCTTGACGCCCGCGGACCGGGCCCTGCTACGGAGAATTGGCATCATCTTGTGTGTATCAAACATGACGAACCGGGTCTTCCTGGAAGAAAAGGGACGCCAAATAATCTCCATCCTGCCATCAGACTGTTTCTTGATGGGAGCGCCCCAGTCAAATATTTCCTTGATTGAGTCAAACCAGCAAGTGGCCATGTGGTAGGTCCAATTCTGGTCATTGAGATAGTCGCCTTCTTTAACGACGTATTTGACGAACTCGTCCAGGTCCTCGTCCGGAGGCAAAATCGTTATTGCGCCACCCGCCACCGGGACCTGCCCCGCCCAACCGACCGTAGCTTTGTCAGCCAGGACAACACTGGCTCCCGATTGCCTTGCTTTTATGGCGGCAACCACGCCGCTGATTCCCCCACCAATAACGAGAATGTCTGCCGGGACAACCGCTCCCAGCTTGTTCAGGTCTACCATTGTTCACCTGCCTTGTAAGGCTCGGGTATGTGCCTTGCCTTGGTAGGCATGATCTCGATGCAGTCCATCGGACACACGGATTCACAATTGAAGCACCAGATGCAATCATCTTTGTAGGCAATAATCGGTTTCTTCTCCCCATCATCGAAGCGGATCACATCCACCGGGCAAGCGTCCACGCACACCCGGCATCCATTACATAGGTCCATGTCAATCTTTTCGATTGCCATCGTTCTCCTTGCGAATATCGGC
>CAZFEA010000311.1:2969-4392 GCA_964518085.1 uncultured Dehalococcoidia bacterium | reverse complement strand
GAATGACCGCCTTCCTGGCCTTGATATTTATGGTCTCGCCTTTCTGTCTAGCCTTTGCCCCCACCACAGCATCGTTATCGTCTGTGATCAGTTCTGCCACCGGGGTATCCAGCAGGCTGGGAATGCGCCTGGCCTCCACGTTATCAAGAAGCACCTTGAACAAATTCTGGGAGCCCCTGAACTCGTCGGTCCAGGGAAAGCCACTAAAACCCGGAACGCTGTTGACCTGAAAACTGGTCAGGTTTTGCCCCCCTTCCAGAGGATAGGTGCCACCTTTGAAAGCAGAATACCCGATTTCGGCGTTATTGATCTTTGCCAGTTCACGGATAAATACCAGATTGCCCGCCAGCCCCGAGACAAACGCCTCAACCAGCTCCGGCTCCACCCTGCCGCCGGACAGGGCGGCAAAGTACTTCAGCGCGCCGGCCTTGTCTTCCCCCACGAACTTTACGCCGCCGTGAGGCGGTGTGATGGATATGCCTCCCGGATGGGGCGCCTTTTCCAGGATAAGAGTTGCCGCGCCGCGGTCGTGGGCAGTGATGGCCGCTACCGCTCCGGCGCTCCCGTAGCCCACTATCAGCACGTCAGTTTCCCTGTGCCATCTGTTTGGAATCATGAAGACGTTACTCCATCGATGTGAATCTTGGATCTTGAATCTTTAATGGTCCTCGTACTTCCTTATAATCACCGTTGCGTTTTGGCCGCCGAAGCCGAAGGAGTTGGACAGCACTGTCTTCACGCTGGCTTTGCGGGCCACGTTGGGGATATAGTCCAGGTCGCACTGCGGGTCCCGCTCCCGGTAGTTGATGGTCGGCGGCAACACGCCGTCTCGAATGCTCAAAAAAGAGAAAGCCACTTCCAGGGCGCCGGCGGCGCCGAAGGTATGGCCCAGCATTGATTTATTTGAACTGACCGGCAATTTCCGGGCATGGTCCCCAAACACCGTCTTGATGGCCTGGGTCTCGGAAATATCGTTGAGCACCGTTGAAGTGCCATGGGCATTGACATAGTCAACCTCGTAAGGAGGTATTCCGGCGTCCCGTAACGCAAGTTCCATGCATCGCGCCGCGCCGGCGCCGGCCGGATCAGGACTGGTAATGTGATGGGCATCGCAATTGAATCCGTAGCCTATCACCTCGCCATAAATCCGGGCATTCCTCTTTGTGGCTGATTCCAGGCTCTCCAGCACCAGGATTCCGGCCCCTTCGGCGCAAACCAGTCCGTCCCGGTTCTTTTCAAAGGGCCGGCAGGCTGTCGAGTCGGCACCCGGTGAGCTGACTTTGATAGCATCGATTCCCGATACCAGGGTCATGTTTATGGGCGATTCAGCCCCTCCTGCCAGCATCACGTCAGCATCGCCATGCTGGATAATGCGGACACATTCACCGATAGAATGGGCGCCGGCGGTGCAGGCGGTCACCAG
>CAZFEA010000311.1:0-2959 GCA_964518085.1 uncultured Dehalococcoidia bacterium | reverse complement strand
GATTCGGCCCCTGGGCGCCAAACTGTATGGCGATTACCGCGGCGGCTTCGTTCGAAATGAACGATGACAGGAAATTGGGAGCCACTTCACGGTTACGGCCGGTGTGGAGCAGTTCGTTGGTCTTCTCGACATTGGTGAGCCCGCCCAGGGCCGTCCCCACTACCACCCCCACACGCCCGGGTTCGGCCAGGGGCAGGCCAAGGCCAGCATCGTCAAAGGCCAGCCGCGCCGCGGCCAGGGCTAGCTGGATGAACCGGTCGCTGCGCCTGGCGTTCTTCTTGTCCATGAAGTCCAGAGGTTCAAAATCACTTATCTCCCCGGCCATCTTGCTGCGGAAATTGGTAGTGTCAAAACGGGAGATAGGCACAATGCCGGACCTGCCCTCACACAGGGCCTTCCAGCTCTTCTCCAGGCCTATGCCGATGGGCGTTACGGCGCCAAGTCCGGTAACAACTACTCTGGTTTTCATGGTTCCTTCTTTTGATTTATGTCACATTTCGGTAGGGGCGAACCTGTGTGTTCCCCCGCGGGCAGACACGCAGGTCTGCCCCTACTACAGGCGCGGAGACCGCGCGGCTACGCATTACCATAGTGGTCTGAAAAACTCTTGAGGGCACTGGCTGCCCGGTGAAAGTCAGGAAAGGAAAACAGGCCTTTCGCGATAATCTGCGGCCTGATTTGGAGCGCCTCCGCTTCCATCGGGCCCGAAGTCAGGACCGTCAGGAAAGGTTTGGTTGCCTGCGCCTTGAAGTTTGACAGGGCGCCAAGCATTTTATCGCAGAACCCGGCATCCAGGCGCGCCATACGAGTCAAAAAGAACACCGGCAGCTCCATAACTACGGCATCAATGTTGGCATCCCTGTCCAGGACAGTCAGCAGGCCAGCAATCATTTCTATCGAAGGAACGGTCCACGAAATATCTACCGGGTTCTGGTAATTGCCACCGATAATGTGGAATATCCCTGATAACTCCTGGTACGATCCGGCTGACAGCCGGGGCACATCGAAGCCCCGGATGGTAAAGGCGTCTGTCATGGCTACTGACTGTCCCCCGGAAATGGCCACCAGGGCCAACCGCCTGCCGCGCAGAGGCCTTGATTTCAGGCACAGGGTAGTGACATCTATCAGCGAATCAAGACTATCCGCGCTCAACGCGCCGCACTGGCTGATCATAGCCTGCCATACCGCCGGAGACCGGGTCAGGGATGCGGTGTGCGAGGCAATTGCCCTTGCCCCGGCTTCGGTCTGGCCGCCTTTCCAGACGACCACCGCCTTTTTAGCCGCGGCTTTTCGCAGGGATTCCATCAATCTGCGGCCATCCATCGTTCCCTCGATGTACATCGCCACGATCTTTGTGTCACTATCGTCGCTGAGGTAGTCAAGGTAGTCCGGCGCATCCAGGACTATCGCGTTCCCGTAGCTGACCGACTTGGAGACCTTCAGCCCGTGGTGCAGTCCGACCGAGGCGAACAGCGACGCCTGCGTGCCGCTCTGGGAAATGAATCCCACCGCACCGAACTCGCCGTAATACTGGTCGATGCTGTGGCGTACCCCCAGAGCCGGATTGAATATTCCCATGCAGTTAGGACCGATGAGGTTCAACCCGTTTTCGCGCGCCATCGTCTGCAACGTGGCCTGGAGCCGGATGCCTTCTTCCATCTGCGTCTCGGCAAAGCCGGCAGTAAACAATGACACGCCACCGACCTGCTTCTTGATGCAGTCCTGGATAATGATTGGCGTCACCCGTTTGGGTACGGCCACAACCACATAGTCCACCGGCCCCGGTATTTCCATCAATGAGGAATAATTCTCGAAGCCGAGGGCTTTTATCTCACGTGCCTCATCGGGGTCTATTTGAACAGAATAGACGCGGCCCCGGAAGTGCTCCATGTTGCGGAGCCAGAGGAACCCGTTTTCGCGTTTGTCCCCGACTACAGCTACGGTCCTGGGATTGAACGCCCGGTAAAGGTCGGCGATTTCAGTTCCTCCTTACGGCCCTATGCCGTCGGGGTGATTTCGAGCACAATGCGGGCGTCAACGGCAATGCCGCCATCGCGATACACCATCACCGGGTTGAGGTCCAGCTCCTTTATTTCCGGGCGGTCTTCTACCAGACGGGAAACCTTCAGCAGTGTTTCAGCAATGAAATTGACATCCCCCGGTTCGCGGCCGCGGACGCCTTCCAGCACGGGATATGCCTTGATCTCCCGGATCATTTCGTCGGCGTCCCTTCGTCTCAGGGGCACAATTCTGAAGGAAACGTCTTTGAGCACTTCGACCAGTATGCCGCCGAGCCCGAACATGATCACCGGGCCGAACTGTGGATCTTTCGACATGCCGACTATCACCTCGATGCCCGGGGCGGCCATTCTCTGGACCGAGACACCCCATATCCGGGCCCGCGGAGCTTTCGACTGGACGGCCGCCATAATTTCGTCATAGGACTTACGTACCTGAGCAGATGACCGCAGGCCGAGTTTGACGCCACCAATGTCACTCTTATGGATGACATCCGGAGAGACTATCTTAAGGGCTACCGGGTAATGCATCTGGCGGCTCAGGCTGACCGCGCCCTCTTTGTCCCGGGCCAGTCTGGTTTCACTTACCGTAATACCGGCTGCCTTGACCACTTCCTTGGCTTCGAGTTCAGTTAGTACCGCCCTGCCTTCCCTTGCCGCCGCCTGGAAAATGCCATCGGACATAGTGCTCTCCTTGTATTTGGAAGCGTAGGGGCAGACCCTTGTGTCTGCCCGACGGACGAACCTGCATATTCGCCCCGGCGCCCGGCGTCACTTCTGCCGCCGGGCAAAAGTCCCTTGAAACATCGTATCGCGGGTGCTATTATTTACGCCGTTAAATCATACTGCCGATTGGGAGAGTTTTCAACCGATTAGGAGATAGGTGTTATATGTAGCGTCATAAATCATTGCGTATAATGAGTCAGCGGATTATAATGATC
>CAZFEA010000310.1:0-4394 GCA_964518085.1 uncultured Dehalococcoidia bacterium | reverse complement strand
CCTACGGCGCAGCCGCTTGACAGTTTTTTTTCTTGGTGCTAACGTGGGCTGATTTCCCGGACTGGTGTCTCTGGTTTTCAGTTGGTGTCTTCCGATGGCGCACATCACAGGTGCAATGGCCTGGCGGCCGATGCTTGGCAATTGGCTGTGTTTCGCGTCAGGCAAAGCGGGGCGTGGTTTTCCCGCCGGCAGGTGACCGGCGTTCAGGATGGGTGAACCAAAGGAGGCAATCATGAAGAAAGACCGGCTCAAGGTATTCCTGGTGGTGCTCGTGGCGCTTCTGGTCGTTTCAGGCGCCGCCCTGTTACTCAAGCCCCGCGGCGATGATCCGGTGTCGTCTTCTCCCCCGCCCCCCGGCGTGGCCCTGAGGTCGGACGAGATGGGTGTTTACTTGATGACCGAGGGCGCAAAGGTCGGCCAGCCCTTCGAAATCCGGGCCGAATTTTATCCCCGTTCGGCAAGCGGCGACATGGAAGCCTTTATCAACCTGCCGCAGTCCGCGGTTTACCTGGATGGCGACCAACTCTACCGGGGCCCGGTGAAAGCGGGCGAGGGCAAAGTACTGAAAATGAAGGCCGTCTTCCTGGAACCGGGGCGCTGGGCAATTTCCGCGGAGGGCAGGGTGTTCATGGGCGACAATTTCCGGGGGCCTTTCGTCTTCGGGTCCTTTCTGATGGCGCTGGAGGTCACCGCCTCCGAAGCCAGGGTCTTCCCTTTGCAGGTGGCCCCCTTCAGGGCCAATCTTTCTGGCACTTCTACCGGTTATGAAGGTCCGCGCAGCGATTTCGAGCTGCTCAATAAGACCGACCAGCAGCTTTTCCTGGTTATCAACGACCGGGATGGAATAAACGACCTGAGAAGCCGGGGGCTGGCGCCGGCGCGACTGTGGGGCAAGTGGGGACCGAACTTCCCCTTCGATGGCTATTCTCCGCTCTATGCGGATTTCAACAACCGGTTCCTAGTGGGGGTTTACGACCGGCAGCGCACTACCACCGGCTACCGGGCCTTCATCGAGGGTCTTGTTATCGGACCTGCGGCCCTGAATGTGCACGTTCGTTTTGCCCAGCCTGCCGCCGGATTGCCCGTTGTGCAGAAGCCGGTGTCGCCTTATGAACTAAGGTACCTAGGCAGGGACCTGAACAGATACCAGGTGAACAAGCCGGTGGAAATCAACTTCATCATGGATGGGAAAGTACTCAGCAAACAGTCCGCGGTGTTGCTGCGTCCATGGCAGGGGGCCATCGATTTTGCCCTCCCAGTAGAGGATCTGAAGGCCATCGCGAAAGAGAAAATATCTCAGCGCAAGGACATCCCCTCCACAGATCTGGTTTTATCCAGCATCGGGCGGGGCATTGGAACTGAAGCGCTCGGTTTTGTCACGAGTCGTTATTTCTTCAGCGCCAAGTCCGGTCGCGGATATTCCATCTATCTCGATCCTTACGGCCGCGAGGTGGACGGCGAGGCCCTGGCGCGGGTTAGCGGCAGGGCCAGGTACGCCCTCTATTACGGAGGCGTCGAGCCGAAGCTCAAGGAGATGCTGGACAAGAAGGGCCTGGACGACGAGGTCCCGGTGGAGATCTGGTGGCGGGCGAACCGGCCCGGTCTGACCTACCGGGAGGTAAACCAGCCCATGGTGGAGGCGCTGAGAAGCCGTAATATCAACGCCAGCGTGGATGACAAGCTGCCGTTCGGCCGGGCGGTAATACCGAAAAAGAAGATAGCCGATGCGCTGGCGCCGGAAGGGACTGTATTTATTGGCATACAAGAGGGTAAGTAAGATGAGGACTGGTTTCTGGCGCAGGCTATCCCTTGTCATGTTGGTGGCGTTGACCTTGTCACCGTGGGCATTCCGTTCCGACGCAGGTCCCTTCGCGACAAACCGAGCGGCGGCACAATCGTCATTCGAGATCTCGGGCACCATCGATTTTGAAGATTGGAGATCTACCAGCCCCAACCCCATCGTCACACTGTACGAACTAGAACTACTATTTGACAATGAAACGACTTCGACTCACAGGACAGTCACGAATATCGCTGGTTACTATGAGTTCAACCGTTCCTCATTCCCCGCAAGCCAGTACAAACTGAGGCTATATACCAAATGGTCAACCACCGTCGGGAGTAGGACCGACTGGGTGTACGTAAAAAGGATGGACGGCAGTAACGAGATCGACCAGTACGTTGACAGCCCGTTCCAGACTTCATGGAGCACAACCAGTCCGAACCAGTACGACTGGACCATAACTAAACTTAACAACACCAGCCTTCCGGCCTTGTGGGTGGCGGAGGGGCTCAGGGCGGCAAAGGAAGAGACCAAGGCTCATGACGCCGCCACCAAGATCAGCTCCATCGAGGCCTTCTGGCCGAACGGGCGGGATGACTCATATTACAAGTATCTGCCGGTGCTGGACCCCTGGTGGCCGGGCAAAGCCCCCACCATCCAGTTGAAGAGCGATGCTTTTGCCGATCCCGTTGGCTTCTACGATACCGTGCTCCATGAATCGGGCCACTGGGTCATGGCCCGGCTCTACTCCACCGCGGAAACCGGCAACTTCAGCCAGATCCTTCCCTGGACGCTCGAGGAATATGGATTCTATGGGCTCAAGCACAGCACCAATAAGAAAACAACCAGCGGGATCGCCTGGGGAGAGGGCTGGGCCAACTTCTGGTCGCTGTACGTGCAGCAAAAGAACCCGCCGGTCATTTTCGGCTGGCACATGGAAGACCTGACCTACGGGCGCAATATTGACTCAGGCGGCGCCAACAACCCGTGGGTGGACCCTGCCACCGGTAACGGCATCTATGGCGAGGCGGTAGAAGGGTGGGTGGCGGGGTCCCTTTGGGACCTCTATGACGCCGGCAATGACACGGGCGATCCACTTTACCAGCTCGACAGGTACGATGGTGGTTTCGAAAGAACCTGGAATGCCATGAAGAACCAGCCGGGAGGCGGGGGACAGGGCGCTGATTTCAAGGCAAACCAGTACAGCCTGGGAAGGTTCTGGGACCAGTACTCGACGGACCTGGTGTCGTCGGGTAACTCCACCCTGGTTGTTCCCGCCCGGAGGGCGATCTATCAGAACAGCATTTCCTACGGCGATATCGGGATGAAATCGTCGTATAACCTGGTCCCTAAGGTCATCGACCAGTGGGGAAAGAGCTACGCCGTCGTTGACTTGGTGCTGCAGAAGACCTTTTACGAAGACGGCGCCGGCGGCACGGTGGACGTGAAGCTGCCCGATGGAGTAGTGCGCTACTCTGCACGGATGCCCATCGTCAAGGACCAGTCCCTGGTGAAGCAGTCTAAAGTCGCCCTGGACCTGTTTCAGGTCAAACCGGATTCACCCTCAGACCCGGCGACCAGTAAGTTCCGAGACCCCTCGGTATGGCGCGACCAGGACTACAACTACTGGTTTGCCGACGCGAAGTCGTCGGGCAACTGGGCAGTTCCGGGCAACCCGGTTACCCTGGCCCAACTGCGCCCGGTTCTCGATGGCTCCAGCAATACACTGTACAACCTTCAGGTCGATGTCACCGAGCTGAAGTCATGGGCGGTAGCGGATGATAATGCACCGGCGGCCGTTCCGGTGCAGAGAGCTTTCAGAAGGGGTGACGCCAAGGAAGACGGGGTGGTGGATATTATCGATGCCTTATACATCGCCCAGTTCCTGGCGTGGATCCGGGATGTAAGTACGTTGAATCCCATTAACGCGGCCACCCCGGCACATGACGGCGCGGAGGTGGCCATCCGCTCTGTTCCGGCGAGCCGGCCCGGCAGCAGGGCAACGGCAAGGCCGCAGGAGGAGGTAGGCGTCATCGCCGAACGGATCACGATTGCCGATGCTCTGTTGATCGCTCAAATGCTGGCCGGGGTGAGGACGGCTGAGTTCGTCACCATAGAGTCGCCCCACGTGTATTTCGGAGATTACCTGTTGCAGGTCCCGTACAACGCGACCGCCCGCGAGATCGCGATCGATGTAGGCAGTCTCGGTAACTATCCCGAAGGACTGGGGGCGTTCGATATCGAAATCACGTATAATCCCAATGTTATTACGGCAACCAATGTACTGGCGGGCGATTTTCCTTTTGACTCAGGCCTGGTCAAGAATGTTTCCATTCCAGGGGTGGTCAGGTTTAACAACAAGCTGAGCGACTTCTCCCTTCATCCCCAGGGAACGATCACCATAGCCAAAATCAGATTTAACGCTGCCGGGGGCATCGGCTCGTACACCGACCTCGGGATGAAGGTAATAACCCTTAACACCAATCACCCCGACACTCCCGCGGCTATCCGGCATACCGTCGGGACGGCGCGGATAGAAATTACACCATAGAAAGCGCGGCGAGGACTTTTTCCGGAGAAAAGGGCAAGGTATTGAGGCGGATGCCCACGG
>CAZFEA010000309.1:0-4435 GCA_964518085.1 uncultured Dehalococcoidia bacterium | reverse complement strand
GTCTACCTCCCCCTTTCGCGAAAGGGGGATACAGGGGGATTTCGCCTGTTTCTTAAATCCCCCTTAGTCCCCCTTTTTCAAAGGGGGAGACAGCGACATTTTCGTAACAACGATGTCTCACAGGTCCGCCAGAGGCGGATGGTACCGGCATTTTAGCTAGCCAACCAGCCCATTGCTTATGGCATAGTGGATAAGCTGGGCGTTATTGGCCAGGTGCATTTTTTCCAGTATGCGGGAACGGTAGGTGCTGATGGTCTTGACACTCAGGGAAAGGTCGGCGGCGATTTCGCTTACCGTCTTGCCGGAAGCAAGCAGGCACATGATCTGGTACTCGCGGACGGAAAGACGTTCGTGCAGCGGCCTTTCCCCATCAGTCTCGAGTTGGTCGGCCAGCTTTTCCGCCAGCGAGGAGGTGACGTATTTCCGGCCCTGGGAGACTCTCCGTATGGCAGCCACCAGTTCGTCGGGGGCGCTTCCCTTGGTAAGATACCCCGAGGCGCCCAGCTTCAGCGCCCTGACGGCATATTGCTCTTCGGGGTGCATGCTCAACACCAGCACCGGCAGTTTCGGCCTGAGGGCCTTGAGCTCCTTGAGAATATCGAGACCGCCAGCGCGGGGCATGGATATGTCCAGCAGGACTACGTCGTAGCTGTTTTTGGCCACCAGGTCGAGGACGGTCAGCCCGTCACCGGCCTCGTCGGCAACCAGGATATCGGCCGTTTCGGCCAGTATCTGCTTCAGACCCTGGCGCACGATGGGATGGTCGTCCGCCACCAGCACACGGGTCATTTAAGGAATCCCTCCGCAGTCCGGTAAATAATGGCCCACATTCGCCGGCGAGTACCATCTCCTCTCCCCTCGCGGGAGAGGATTAAGGTGAGGGGGCCTGGGCCGGGATGGTGACCGTCACCGTGGTACCTTTGCCGGCTGCGCCGGTGATTCTGGCTTCGCCGCCCAGCGAATAGGCCCGCTCGCGTATTCCAATCAGGCCCAGTGATTTAGAATCCAGGATCTGGTCACGGGTTATGCCCTTGCCGTTGTCTTTGATCCGCAGAACCAGATTATCCCCCTTTTCTTTCAAACTCACCCTCACGCCCGAAGCCTGCGCGTGCCTGGCCACGTTGGTCAGGGTCTCCTGGAATATGCGGAAAATGGCTGCCGACCGGTCCTGGTCCAGGGCGATATTCTTGCCAGTGAGCTCCAGCCGGCACCTTATGCCGGTCCGCTCCTGGAACTGGGCCGCCTGCCATTCGATGGCGGCAATCAGACCCAGGTCGTCCAGTATGCCCGGCCTCAGTTCGGTCGAAATGCGCTGCACCATGCGCACGGTGTTGTCCACCACCCGGGACATCGAGCTTACTTTTTCGTGGAGCATGGCGTCGTTTTCGGGCAGTTTCTTTTCCAGCCAGGAAAGCTCCATCTTGAGTGCGGTGAGGGCCTGCCCCAGTTCATCGTGAAGGTCCCGGGCTATCTCTTTTCTTTCCTGTTCCCGGATGGCCTGGAGGTGGGCGGAAAGGTCCCGGAACTGTTGCCTGGAGGTCTTGAGTTCCTCGTCAGCGCGCTTGCGCTCGGTAATGTCCCGGGCGTTGATGACCACGCCGGCTACTCTGCCGCCGCTGACACGCTTCTTGACGATTCCTTCAAAGTAACGCCAGGTCCCGTCCCGGTGTCTTACCCGGATATCAGAGGAAGGGCTGAGTCCCCTGGTCGGCTTCATCACTTTCGGGGCGTCGTCGAGGTGGACCGCCTCGTGGAAGTCTCTGCCGACATACTCTTCGGGGGCGAAGCCGAGAAGCCGTTCCACCGCCGGGCTGGCGTAGCTGATGGTCCCGTCGGTGTCGACGATGATGATCAGGTCCAGGGCATTTTCGATGAGGGACTTGAAGTTTTCTTCGTTGCGGCGCAACGCCTCTTCGGCGCGCTTGCGGTCGGTGATATCCATGAAGTTGCACAACACCGCCCGTCCGCCGCTGTAGTCAACTGAGGTCACCATCTCGGAGACCCACAGCGTCTGACCCTGCTTGTCGAAAACGCGGTACTCGTACGGGTCCGATCTCTGCCCGCGCAGCATCCTGACGGCATTTTCCCTGACGCTGTCCCTGTCCTGGGGATGGACCAGGCGCAGGAAATCGGTGCCCAGCAACTCACCCTCGTCATAGCCCGAGATGTGTTGAAAGCCCCGGTTGACCAGGAGGAACTTGCCATCGCGTACGATGTAGATTCCGATGGTCAGACTGTTGAGCAAGCCCTTCAGAAGCTGCTCAACCTGGGCGGTACGGAGATCAAGGACCTGGGGAGTTACGCTGGAAGCCATTTTGAAACTGCGAACGACGTGGTTAATAGCCCAATTCTACCATTTATTCCCCAGTAGGCGCGGCTCGCCCGCCCGGTTCTGTCCAAAACGATAATTGGTCCGGTGATATTCCATTTTGGGCCGACCTCCGCGCCTGTGGCGGGCGAGCCGCCCCCACCCAACACCGCCCCTCGTCCCTGGCTCGCCCCTACACAAAAATCCTATTTCTTCACATCTACAAACCTGGTCAGGTGGGGCGCCCTGGTCCAGCCGGTTACGGGAAGCTGCTTTCCCTGGCGTATCTGGAAAACCTTGGCCATGTTGGCCGCGGCATGGTTCTCCGGCGAAATAGTCAGCGGGCCGGTGAGACCGCCGGTGTCCAGGTTCTTGATATTCTTTTCCAGCGACTGGTAAATGACGTCGCCATCGATCTTGTCCGGCGCTATCCTGTCCTTCTCGATAGCCGCCTTGACCCCTTCCACGAACATCCGGCCGGTCATAAATCCCACTTCATTCCGCATCCAGTTCAGGCTCTCACCCCGGTATTTGACCTGCATATCTTTGGCCCACTGGACTCCGGGGACGTTTTCTTCGTGAAGCGAGGCGAAGAAATGCACAAAATAGGACCCCTCGAAAGCGGCCTTGTCCAGGTTGATGTAGGACTCGGACTCGATGGCATTGGCCGTGCCGACGAACTTGATCCTGTCCTTCAATCCCAGCCTGGTGGCATCTTTGAGGATCCTCACCCAGGCCGCCCCCGGACCGACCGAAGTAACATAGTCCGCCCCTCTCTCTTTTATCCTGAGAAGCTGGGCAGCCACGTCAGTGGGAGCGGGCGAGGCAAAAAGCTCATTAGGCAGGACGTCGATGCCTTTCTCGGCGGCATACCAGTTGACGATCATCCCTGAATAGCCATAGTCCGCGTCCCAGTTGAGGGAGGCCATTTTCGGCTTGCCCGGCTTCCCCTGTTTCTTCCAGTCCTCGATCATCCATTCAAAGGCCGCCCCGGCGCCATCGGCATAGGATGCCTCGGCGCTGAAGGCCCAACTGGTGGGCGACAGGACCTTTGGCGGCCCGGGCACAAAGACAACGATCTTGTCGCCGGCCGCCTTGGGTACCAGGGCATAAGCGGCCCCGGTCATCTGGATCCACACTGCCTGGACCTTTCTGGTCTTCATCAGCTCGTAACCATTTATGGAACGCCCGACATCGAAGCGGTTATCGTAGAACACGGTTTCGAATTTCACGCCGGGGACATAACCGGTCTCGTTGGCCCATTTGAAGTAGTCCTCGATTCCCCAGTTATCGCCCATTGAGCCGCTGGCCGTCGGGCCGGTGAGATCGCTTATCAGGCCCATGGTCATGGTAACCGGTTTGGCCGCCGGCTCGGGCGTCGCCGGGGCGCGTGTAATCTGCGTTTTGGGCGCGGGCGATGGAGTAACCGGCGCCCTGGTAGTAGCCTGGGTCCTGGGGGTGGCTACCGGTGCGGGGGTGGCGGTCTGCGGTCTGGGAGTCACCACCACCGTCGGGGATGAGGCTGGCGACTCACGGCAGGCCCCGATGACCGGCAGGAGCAACATCAACACAGCCAACAGTGACACAAGGGGTACTGGACGGAAGACCGCCGGCGCCATCCGCCTCTGACGGACCTGTGAAACATCGTCTCCATAGGGTATCACAGGCGGCCCTGCCTGTGAGACATCGTCTCCATACCTTGATAATGCTCGCAGGGCTGCAGCGACTGCTCGTTTTATGCTTTGCATCTTGCTCCTTACACGATACCAGCATTGGGCAACCGCATGAAATATAGCAAAAGGGAAATGCCACTGTCAACGACAAATGCTCGCCCCAACCGTAGGGTCTAGCCAGGAGCGGGGTGGCGGTTGGCGTGGGGGGCGGCTAGCCCGCACCGTACCCGCGAGCCGTTGGCTCGCCCTCAAATTTACCGAGGTGGAATTTGCCTGATCCAAACAACCGCCCATGCTCGCTGGCGAGCGACAAGAAGCATGACAAACCACGTCCGCACAGGCAGGGCCGCCTGTGGTACCGGTATTTCGGAGCAAACACCCATGCGCCTGAGGGGCGCCATCAAGGATGAAAATGGCCTATCATCGCGAGGAGACCCGGTTTACCTCCCCCTTT
>CAZFEA010000308.1:0-4458 GCA_964518085.1 uncultured Dehalococcoidia bacterium | reverse complement strand
GCGTTGTTATTGGTCAACCGCTGGGGGAACATGCCATCGGCGCTCATGACATATATTTCACCGGGCCCGCCGTTGGTATCCCGGTTGGAGTTGAAAACTATCTTTGAGCCATCGGGGGACCACGAGGGATGCCGGTTGGACGGCCCCAACGTGGCCACCGGCATTTTGCCAGAGCCATCGAAGCTGTTCATCACCCAGATGGAATCGTTCGGCGGCATTCCCGGGTAGGGCATGGTACTTACCTGGTAGGCGACCTTACTGCCGTCGGGCGAGAGGCGCGGGTGACTGTTGACCATGCCGTCGGAGGTCAACCTGAAGGGGGTCCCAAGGGTACTGTCGGGGAATACATCCTGTCTGTATATGTCCGAAGGCATCACGGGCGGGGGAGCGCCGGGAGTGGGCGGAGGCGGCGCCGGATAGGCCCGGTCGGAAGAGAAGACTATCATGGGAGCGGACACCGAAGCAGGCGCCGCCTTCGGTTTGGCCGGCGGCGCCGGCGCCGGCGTCGGAGTGACGCCCCTGGCGCTATAGTAACCCCCCGGAGGAGGGGGAGGGGTTGGGTAGTAGCCGGGCGGAGGGCTGTAGCTCGGCGTAGGACTGTAGCCCGGCGGAAGGGTAGGGGTTGGATAGTAGCCGGGTGGAGGCGTGTAGTAACCCACAGGCGGAGGAGGCATGTAACCGCCGCCGCCGCTTCTCTTGGCATAGAAGATCTCATTGTTGCCGGGCGTCTTGTCCTGCCAGAAGACATACTCCTCGCCATCCATGGCGCCCAAATTGAACGGCCTGGAGGACTCACCCGTGTTGTTGGAAACATTATAGGGCGGCGACCAGAGGTTGGAGCCAAAAGGCAGCGAGCTGAACATGATCTCAGAGTTGCCCGGCGCCATGCGCTCCGACCATGTCACATGGCCATTCCCCATTTCGTCGACAAACAGGTGCGGCTCTACCGAATCGTTAGGAGTCCGGGAAACGTTGATCGGGGGACTCCATGGTCCGGGGCCGTTCTGCATCGAATAGTATATCTCATAACTGGGTGTGGCGCCGGCGGTGCCAGCCGAGACATTCTCAACCCAGACCAGGTGGGCGACACCCGGGGGTCCCTGTCTCAACTGGAGCCTGGTCGAATCGCCCGGGGTATTGGACACATTGAACCAGGGCTGGAAATAGCTTTCACGCTCCGGCTTCATGGCCGCAAGTATTTCAAAGTTCCCGAAGGTGTTGTCCGACCAGGCGATCCTCACATTGTTGCCGCCGTCTATAACCATCTGCGGGTTGACCGAGTCCCCGGGTGTAACCGCGGCATTTATGGGCGCGGTCCAGGCGCCGCCCATGGGCTTCTTGCTGTAGTGGATGTCACGCTTGCCCACCGCTCCCCAATCGTCAACCCAGACAGCGTGAAGATTGCCCATCATGTCGGCGCGAACCCTGGGGGTCATTGACTCGCCGGACGTGTTGCTGATGTTGGCCGGGATAGACCACCCCCCTGCCGGGTCCTTCCATGCATACAATATGTCCGCAGGCCAGGGCGAGGTGCCAGAGGCCGGCGCCGAGTCTCCCCACACCACATTGATCCGTCCCATGTAATCAATGGCAATATCCGGATTGCGCGAAAAACCGATGGGATTGTTGGAGATGTTTACCGGGCCGGACCAGACCGGCGCACCGGTAATGGGGTCACTGGCAGCATTGGTAGCGTAATAGACGTCGGACCCCGATGACTGGGCGCTTTCCCAAACGATGTGAAGCCGGTTGTTCATGTCCCGCCTCATCTGGAAGTTTTGCACACTGCCCACGGCGTTCCCTGAGATCAGCAGCGGCGCCGACCACGGCGGGTCCTGATATTTTACGGCATAGAACAGCCGGTAAGGCCCCACGGGATTGTTGTCCCTCCAGACGACATGAATGTCACCGAATGAGTCCCGGATAGCCTTGGGCTCAATCGAGTCGCTGCCGTTGTTGGACAAATTGATCGCCTGGGACCATGTAGGCGGAGGAGTAGGCGTCGCCGGCGGCGGCGTCCAATAGGGCGGCGGCGTCGGTACAGGGCCGGTGGCCCCGGACGCCGAGAAAGTGACCCTGCCCTGCGCCTGGGAAATCGTCTTGGATGGTGAGTAGTAGAACGGCGGGTCGCCCGGGGTGACATCAGTCACCATGATCACCGACGGATCGTAGTTGACCGTCAGGTCATAGCTCCCGACTCCGGCGCCGGTAATGTTACGGACCATCACCGGAATGCCGATGGCTGTGGCCTGGGGTACGCCGTGCGGCGGGATCTCTACGAATGCGCCCGAGGGGTTGACCCTTATACCACCACCCTGTACCACGTCGAGCGGCGCTTTCCCACCGGTCTCGTTAGTCAACAGTATGTCAACATTGTTTTCCGGGTTGACGTAAAAGTCGACCGGCGTCCAGCCCGTGCCGGTGGCCTGGAATTCAATGGCAAAGAGGTCTCCACCGCCACTAACCGGAGGATACCCCTGGGAAACATTCGCTATGAAATGAATCAAGCCGGCAGCGTTGTCTACCTCATTCTTGAGTATCGCTGCCCCCGGGGGCGGCGGGAAAAAAGGCTTTGGAAAGACCTGGACACCGGTTTTGACCGGGTCGCTGTCGATAACCTGGACCTTGGTGGGGTCGAATTTAAGGTGCACCTCGGCGCGTATCACCCCATATATGTTGCCCAGGTTCAATGCAACCATAACCCTTCCGCCCTGGGGCACTTCAACATAACCGGGGTTGATTATGGCATAGCCGCCGCCCTCCTGACGGGGAAGAAACCTGGTAGTCCTCTTTCCCGGGACTGCGGCATCAACCGGGGTGGGGGCGAAGATGCCACCGGCCAGTGACATCAACAGGACTAATATCAAGAACCAGTTTACCTGCTGCACCAGACCAGGCCTGACCAGCTTCTTTAGCCTTGTACCCATTGTGGTATGCTCCTTCCCGGCCGCGGCTTTACCGCGGCCAAAAACGCGAGAAGTAAAGTACCTTCACCGGGCGGAATTCTAGCACACCCATTTGGGGCATACAATACCCCTTTTGGAGGATACTGCAGGATAATTTTTCGGCGGTAGCGGCACGCTGCCGCGTGCCGGGCCCGTAGGGGCGAGCCAGGGGGCGGGGATATTGGGCGCGGTGCGGCCGGCACGCCGTGCCGGCGGCAAGGCTGTAGTGGCTAGCCAGGGGCGGTGATAGCTGACGGGCGGGGGCGGCTAGCCCGCACCGGCAAGGCATATCGCCGAGGGAGGCACGGGTAGCGGGACCACTACCGGGCGGGCGAGCCGCCAAGACCCGCTTTTAGCGGGTCTCTCTGGTTCGCCCCTACGGCTTGTACATTATTTCAGACCGAAAATCTCGCGGGCCAGGGGATACAGCGTAGGCTCGGTGGTTATGAACTCTTCGTCAATCCAGTACACCTTGTCCGAGGGGCCGGGCATGCTCTCCTTGAGCGCCGGGGTCACCTGCAAGTCCTGCCTTACCGCGGGCAGACCCGCCGCCTCGCTGGCAATCTGTTGACCCTCTTTGGAGAGCAGGAAGTTTATCATCAGAGCCATGGCATTGGGGTGAGCCGGCCTGTCCGGCAGGGCAGTAACAAAGGCGCCGGGCAGCACCATGCCCCCTTCCTTCATTTTAGCCCAGGCGATGGGCGCCCCCGCTTGCGAAAGGTCCTGTAATACCTGTATAGCGGCCCCGATGCCGACAGCATATTTTCCCCGCGCCACGGTTTCGCCATGAAATCGGGAATCCCGAGTTATCGCCAGGTCCTGGGCCGCCAGTTGTCGCAAATATTTCTCTCCGCCCTCGCGCCCCGCCGCTTTCAACAGCATGAATGCCAGCCACGAACCACCGTTGCCCGGTATGGTGGGATCGTACAGGGTGATCTTGCCCTTCCATTTCGGATTAAGCAGGTCCTGGTAGGTGATGATTTCGCCTTCCTTCACCTGGTCGCTATTGATGGCTACGAAGCGCATATATCCGCCTATGAGTGCCAGGGCGCGTTCATCCTTGTCCAGGAAGGGCAATCTGCCGTTCGGCCAGACCTTCATATCGGTCACCTCGGGCAATATCAGGAATTCCTTCGGCGAAGCCAGGACCCCTTTCGGCTTCAAGACAGTCAGGGTCGTTGTTTGTCCGGTTATCAGGACGTCGGCCAGCGACAGGTTGGCCGCTTTCTCACTGAGATATTTCTGGGCCACTTCGGGTGGCTTGCCGGCGACGGACTCCACGTCGATTCCGTACTTGTCCTTGAAGGCCCGGGTGATCTTGGTCTTGAATATGGGTCCTACTTCCCCGTAAAGCACCACCTTTGCCTCGGATTTGCCTTCCTTCACCCACTGCTCCCACTTCACCGACCACTCCGGACGGGCAGGCCCCCCGGGAGCCTTGGTCTTATCAGGCGTGGGTCCCGGCCTGCCGGCGCAGGCAGTGGACCTGGAGGAACTTGCTCAGCTCGTCGAT
>CAZFEA010000307.1:0-4462 GCA_964518085.1 uncultured Dehalococcoidia bacterium | reverse complement strand
ATTCAATCTGTTGGCCTACCCTCACCCTAGCCCTCTCCCGGAGGGAGAGGGGATTCTGAGACAGGCTCAGCAGCGTGCCGCTACCGCAGTCGCGCTCAGTAGGTTTTGGCCGGGTAAATCTTGCACGAAATGCCCCGCAGGGGCCAGCCTCCCGCTGCCTTGTTCACGTAGCTGACATCATCATCGGTAACCACGTTGATGTTTGACTCCCAGACCCCGTGCAGCCAGGGGTCTTCTCCCGGCAACTCGGGGTACCACCAGCCATGTTCGGCATGGACTACCCGGGGGTCAATGCCGTCGAAAAGCTGGGCTTTTTGCCGCACCTTGCCTATCCGCGTCTCGATCCACACCAGGTCGCCGTCCCCTATTCCGAGCCGGCCGGCCGTCTCCGGATGGACCTGCATCGTGGCATAAGGCCGCCTGCGCCGCAACGAATCGATGTGCCTGAACTCGGTATGGTACATAGGTTGGAATCTTCCACCGGTGATCAAAATCAAAGGATAGTCCCGGCTAAGCCCGGGATTGGCGATGGGACTCTCCGGTGGTTCACGATATTCCGGCAGTGGATCGAACCCCAGCTTTTCGAAGATCGTGCTGTGCAGTTCAACCTTGCCGGTCGGCGTCCCGAATCCCCACTCCAGATAGCTTTTCTCCTTTGTCGCTACCCGGTCATGACCATGCTTGTTTTCCATGAATTGCCCCAGGGTCATTCCGGTTGGGCTGAGACGGTAGTCCAGCGCTTTTTGAAAATCCTCCCAGGGCCACCGGTCCTGCTGGCCCAGCCTCAGCCCCAGGCCGCGCCAGAAGTCATAATCGGTACGCCTCTCGTATTCGCCGGGCGCGATGTTGGGCATGGCCTGTTCGCCGACCTCCAGGCGCGGCGATGAATCGCCCTGGCTGTGGATGAAGGGACGCTCCAGCCAGGAAACCTGCGGGAAAACGTAGTCGGCGAGCTGGGCCGAAGGAGTCAGCCAGTTGTCTACAACTACGTACAGGTCCAGCGCTTTGATCGCCCGGTACACCAGTTTGACATTGGCGTACGTTACCATGGGATTGCTGTTGGCGGTGATCATGGCACGGACGGGGTAAGGTTGGCCGGTTAGAATCGCCCTGATGACTGAAGGCGCGTGGGACGAACAATGGCCGTACCTGGCCATGCCCGTGCCCCACACCTTGCTAACGTTTTCCCGGAGCATTTCGTAGGCCTGCCAGGAAAACAGCCGGGCGTTTTCGGTGCCGATAGCCCTTTGCCGCTTCTCGGGCGGCAGTTCTTCATTCAGTTCAATTTCGTATTCGGAAATAGTCCCGGGATACCTGGGCTGGAGCATTTCCCCGTCTTTGATGTCCAGGTTTCCGGTTACCGCAGGAAGGATGTACCTGGCCCTGAGGGCGTCGATGTTATCAGGCTGCTGCTCCAGGCCCAACATATGGTGGCAGATAGCCGGCCGGCTCCGGGCATAAAGCCGTGCCGCTTCCCTGATCTTGTCGGCCGGCGCCCAGGTTATTTCGGCGGCCCTTTCGGGAGTGAAAGGTCTCACCCTTTCTTTAAGTTCGTCGAAGCCAAGGCACCAGTTGGTAACAAACCCGGCATCAAAGAGTTGCTCCTGGATGATGACGTTTATCATGCTCAACAGGAGGGCGGCATCGGTAGCCGGCCTGATTTGAAGCCAAATATCGGCTCGCTGAGCGCATGCCGTCCTGCGGGGATCGACCACAATCAGCCTGGTCCCCGTCTGCAGCACCGCCAGGATCGCCTTCCACATGCTCGACCCCGACTGTTCCCAGTTGGTGCCGATGAGAAAGATGCATTTGGTAGCGGGGCGGGGCGGAGAGAAATTCAACGGCCTGCCGAACATAGCGGAAGCCACCTGGTTAGCAGGGATGTGGCATATGTTGGCCGCACCGCCGGCAAAATTGGGACTGCCGAACAGGTTGAAAAAGCGCATGGCATATTCCATGGAAGTCCGGTAGGTCCCCGAGGTTAGAGCCAGTGTTTCGGGGCCAAAACGTAGCTTCAGTGCGGCCAGTCGCTCGCCGACTTCATCAAGGGCATCGTCCCATGAGACGGTTTGCCACCGGTTCTCCCCCCTCGCCCCCTTTCTCTTCAGCGGAAACTTCAACCGTTCGGGGTGATAGAACCATTCGGCGGCAGCACGGGAGCGCGGGCAGGAGCGGACAACGGAAGCCGAGATAGCGGCCTGGGGGTGCAGTTCATCCTCCAGTATCTTGACCAGCCGGCCGCTTTCTATGTATGCCGCCACCCGGCAGTGGGCATGACACCACATACATATGGTCCTCTTGATTTCCATGGCCTTCTTCCCTCCGATCGCCTGTCGTTCCGAACCTCCCGACCGCGCGGGCGATTCAAGCAACTCAAAAATCACGGGACACCGGTCACGCGTAGGGGCGACTCCAGGGGGAACCGGGGTGTCGGGGCGGAGGCGGCTCGCCCGCCCTGGCCTAGATATTGATCCTCAAAAAAGGTGAAGTGTAAGAAGGCCGAGGATTTTGTCTTCTGTCTTCTGCTTTCCGTCATCGGCGCTCCCACACCGTGCGGGCGAACCGCCCCCATCCAGCCCACGCCCACCCCCTGGTTCGCCCCTACGCGGGAGGGTTGCTTTTCCAAATTTGATGTTGTACATTTTAACCGTTATTGAGTCGGGACGATTACTGTTCCCTATTGGGGCGATATCCCCGGCCGTGGCGGGCGAACACGCAGGTTCGCCCCTACGGTTAGGGCTAGAAAGCCGGCACTCCCCCCGCGCCGATGCCCACCAGGGTAAACATGACACCGATGATCAAAAGGTAAGCAATAAAACCCGCGGCGACGGTCAGGACCGCCCTTCCCGTGGAGAAGTCCAGCGCCTGTCTCACCGCGATCACCCCTGCAATCAGGGACCAGACTGAGGCGACAAGGGATATGATCCCACCGACGATGGGGATAAAGAAGAAAATTCTGAATACCCCCGGTGAGGTGGAAAAACCGATGGCGCGGAGCAACTCGCCCCATGTGGCCGAGGTAGCCGGCCCTTTGAATATCCTGGTACCAATGAAATAGGTGAGGAACGACCATGCCAGCCAGCCTGCGATCGAGGAGACCACTCCTCCAGCCAATGCAAGGAAAAACGGCGCCCCTCCTCCTCGTCCCAGGCTGGCCAGTCCGGCCCCTATTCCCGTTGCCACACTGACGGCAATGACGGCCAGTAATGCCTGTCCGGTGGCGCCGCTATCGGCTTCAACTTCTTCGAACAAGTGAACATCCAGTTTTATGGCCCGGGTCATCCTGTTAGATAGAGAATGCGACGTCATTTCTGGCCCCTTTCGCCGGTTGGCGGGTTAGCGATTAAGAGTTAGCAATTGGCAATTAGCTATTAGCACTATGTCTCTGGCTATAGCACACACGAGGACACCAGCTTTATTCTAGGCAGGCAGAATGTTGTCGGCCATAAGTATATCTACCTATTCAGCAAATAGCAAATAGCCATTAGCAATTGGCAATTAGCAATTAGCGATTAGCGCTTAGTGAGTAGCAATCAGTAGTCCAGCGACGATCAGGAAAACCCCAACGCGCCGGACGGCGAGAATCAAGAGCTAATAGCCAATAGCTAATTGCTATTTGCTAACCGCTACTTGCTCATGGCTAATCCAAGGAGGTCGTCAGGACAATGGAAAACACCCGTTATCCCTATTCCCCCATCACCGGCCGGAAGCCCCTCCGGTGGCCCAACGGCGCACATGTAGCCCTGTGGGTCATTCCCAATATCGAATGGTTCGACATCGGCGCGCAGTATTTTGGCGCAGGGGCGCCGAGCGCGATAATGCCCGACGTCAGGACCTATGCCCAAAAAGACTATGGCTCGCGCGTGGGCGTTTTCCGCATAATGGAGGTGCTTGATAAGCACAACATCAGGGCTACCGTGGCGCTGAACGCCGCGGTATGTGACTATCAGCCGCAGATCATCGAGGAAGGCAAGAAAAGAAACTGGGAATGGATGGGGCATGGCATCACCAACTCAGCGCCGCTTTCCAACCTGCCCGAGGATAAAGAAAGACAGGTTATTCATTCCACCCTGGAAAAGATTACCGCCGCCACCGGCAAGAAGCCGCAAGGGTGGCTTGGCCCGGGTTTAATCGAGACCTTCAACACCCCGGACATCCTGGCCGAAGAAGGAATCAAATATGTCGCCGACTGGGTCTGCGACGATCAGCCGTTTCGAATAAACGTAAGAAAAGGCAATCTCTTTTCGATTCCCTACTCAATGGCCATCAACGACCTGCCGGCCATGATCAATGACCACCGGACCGCGCTTCAGTTCTATGAAATGATCAAGGACCAGTTCGACACCTTTTACCGGGAAGGGCAAATCCAGGGAAGGGTAATGGCCATCGCCCTCCATCCGTTCCTGATAGGGTTACCGTACCACATCGGCTACCTGGACAAAGCCCTGCCGTACATCAGGGG
>CAZFEA010000306.1:1982-4478 GCA_964518085.1 uncultured Dehalococcoidia bacterium | reverse complement strand
GATTTGGGGTCCATGCCTACCATCATGATAAGGATGCCCAGAAGGCCGGCCACCAGGCCCTTGAAGGGCATCTTACCACTGAGGGTTGCCACCATGCTGATGCCCCAGAATGCCAGCATGAAGTACTCCGGTGAACCCAGGGCCATAACTAAAGGCTTGAGAATGGGTATGGCGGCGAAAAGAAAAAAAGCGCCGGCCACGCCACCCAGGATGGAGGCGCTCAGACCGGCTCCGCAACCCCTCGCTCCCTCGCCCCTTTTGGCCATGGGAAAGCCGTCCATGATAGTAGCGAGCGATGATGAAGATCCGGGGATGCCTGTGCACACGGAAACTATGGCGCTCGCGGTGGAGGAGACGGCGTTCATGGAAACGAGCAGAGCGATGGCGGGAACGGGGCCCATGGTCATGGCAAAGGGCATGGCCATGACCGCGAGGGCGGTGCTGCCAATACCAGGCAGAATGGCTCCCAGGCTGCCTATTACGATCCCGATAGCCATCAGCAACAAGGGGTATGGCGCGGTGACCCCTGCAAAACCTTGTATCGCGGCTTCGATCATGTTCTTACCTTCGAGACTAATCCACCCTTGGTAGGGGCAGACCTGTGTGTCTGCCCGCGGGCGAACACACAGGTTCGCCCGTACGACACTGACGCACCTTACTTCCCCCTTTCGCGAAAGGGGGAAACAGGGGGATTTCGCCTGGTTCTTAAATCCCCCTTAGTCCCCCTTTTTCAAAGGGGGAGAGTTCAGGCGCCTGCCTTTTTCAAAGGGGGAAACCCATTTCCTCCCCCTTTCGCGAAAGGGGGAAACAGGGGGATTTCGCCTGGTTCTTAAATCCCCCTTAGTCCCCCTTTTTCAAAGGGGGAGACTGCTTCGGTTATCACTTCGCTTTCGGCGACGGCGCGGCTGCCGGCGTGCCCGCCGGGGTGGGACTGGCTGCCGGTTTTGGCGTCGCTTTCTCCTTTGGTTTGGGTTTGGGGAACGCGCCCTTGGCCCACTTGGGCCACTTGCTGAAATCGGCGCTGGTATTGGCAAAGGCTACCGGCGCGGAGGCGATGACATTAAAGTTCTCGTCCGCGGTCATGATGAGGGTCACGCCCTGGGGCAAGATGCCGGCGCGACTGTAGTTTCCCAGGGTCCAGGAGGTTACGAAGTTACCCTTGTCGTCGGCCTTCACCATATCTTCCAGGGCGCCGATGGAGCCGAACCCGTCATTGAACAGGATGTTGAGTTCCTGGCCGGGTTTATATCCCGATCCCAGGATGACCAGGTTGGAGGTCTTGGCCAGGGGCACGGCAGCCGGACTGACCACCAGGGTCGGGCCGGACGATGAAGACTGTTGGGCCTTGACCTGCTGCAGGACAAAGGTGGACCCGGCTATCGCCACCACCGCCAGGGCTATGAAGAGAACGTACTTACGCATTAAGGTTCCTCCCAGAAAAAGATTTTGCAGTCTCGCTTTCAGGCAATGAAATATCCAGTTTTTTTATGGCGTTCCCGTGCCTCCTTTCCGTTACTTGATGATACCGAATTTCTTTTGCAGTTCGACAGCGTAGTTCAGGGCTTCCGGCGGGGCTTCGACGATTTCCTTGATGAGGGACTCCACGTCTTTGCCGATGCCAACGTCATAAACTTCGCTGACCGTCTTCTTGATCATCTGGTCGAACTGGGGGTCTTTGGCCATCTTGCCGTAGGCGTCCCTCAGCATGTTGACCACGTTGTCCGGCGTCCCCGGAGGGGCCACCAGGAACTTGTCGATAAGATTGGGTCCAACCCAGACCAGGTAAGCCCGCCATGGAATTCCAGCGGGCTTTTTAGCCCCCAGTATCTCGTCGAAGGTGGGCACGTCGGGAAAATCGGGCCGTCTGACGAATTTATCCCCCTTCATCGTGCCGATGGTGGTGATATTCTCGCCCAGTCCTTCCTGCATCAGGCGGCGAAGAATGAAAGCATTGGCGGTGCCGAAGACGTCGATCTCGCCGCGGCGGAAAGCCAGTTCCATCTCGCTGGTGCCGCCGAAGCCGGGGATCCAGCGGACATTCCAGCCGAGGAACTCCCGGCCCCACATGGGAATGGCCTGCCAGGTCTCTTCGCCTTCCTTGGTGCCGACCACCAGCGGCCTGCCGCCGGAGTCGGCCAGGCGGCCTTTCAGCCCCCTGGCGATCATAAGAATGCTCTCACCGCGGCCGACATTGCCGATGACCTTGTATTTGGTCAGGTCGAACTTTATGATGTCCCGCGAGCGCAACTGCATGGAGATGGGTGACGAGGAATTCTGCAGGAGTTGAAATCCGTCCGGTTTGGCCTTCTCGAAGAAGATATTGTTGGCTACTGCGCCGGCGCCCCCGGGCTGGTTGCGAACGATGGTCCTGGGATTTCCCGGGACATACCTGGTGAGGTAAGGTGCGGTGATCCGGGCTATGGTGTCGGTGCCGCCCCCGGCCGAGGACTCCACGATAATCTCAATAGTCTTGCCCTGGAAATAGGCGGCGTCAGC
>CAZFEA010000306.1:0-1972 GCA_964518085.1 uncultured Dehalococcoidia bacterium | reverse complement strand
CTCGATCTCTGCCGGCGTCGGCCCGGCTTCGGCGGGGCCGGTTTCGGGGCAGTGGCCTTCGGCTTTGTGGGCGCCGGTTTGGCCGGGGCCGATGTCGTAGCCTGGGCTTTTGGCTTCGGGGCCGGCGGCTGGGTGGGCGCGGGCGTCGGCGCCGGCGTAGCCTGGGGGGCGCAGGCCGCTATGGAAGTCACTAACAGCGCAAGAGAAATGAAAGTTGCCAAAAAGCGATTCACTTATTTTTCTCTCCTCTGTCCCAATTAATTCCCTATTAATGACGGTTCAACGATTTCGTAGGGGTTTGATTTATCAAACCCGGTTTATCAAACCCGATTGGGCTTGATGAATCAAGCCCCCACCGTTTCGAAGCACCAAAATATATCACAAACCTTATTTTTTGGCAATTATACCAAACTTCAATTGCAGGTCGCGGGTATAGGCAATGGCCTCCGGAGGCGCTTCCAGCACCTGCAACAGCATATCATCGGTCTGCTTGCCGACGCCGACGTCATAAGCTTCGGTAACCAGTTTCTTGATGGTGGCGTCGAACTTCGGGTCCTTGGCCGTCTTGCCGAAGGCGCCGGTCAAAATGGCCATGATATTGTCCGGTGTCTTCGGTGGCGCCGCCAGGGCCTTGTCCACTCCGGTAGGACCCATGAAGGCCAGGAAGGCCTGCCAGGGAATGCCGGCAGGCTTCTTGTCTCCCAGCAGTTCAGCAAAGGTTGGGACCTCGGGGAAATCGGACCGCCTGGAGAATTTTCCATCCTGATAGGCCCCTATGGTGGCCACGGTCTCGGCTACACCCTCCTGAACGGTCAGCCTCTGGATGATGAAGGCGTTGGAGGTGGCAAAGACATCCAGCTCTCCTCGCCGGAAGGCGATCTCCATCTCGCTGGTGCCGCCGAAGCCCGGTACCCAGCGCAGGTTCCAGCCGAGAAACTCCTTGCCATACATCAATATGGCCTGCCAGGTTTCCTGGCCTTCCTTGGTGCCGGCCACCATCGGTCTGCTGGAGGTAACCAGTTGTCCTTTGAGACCCTTCTTGATCAGCACCACGCTTTCGGCGCGGGACACGTTTCCGAGATACCTGTTTTTGGTGAGGTCATATTTGATCATGTCCCGGCTGGCCAGTTGCATCGAAATAACCCCGGAGCCGTGCTGCAGCAGCGCCAGTCCGTCCGGTTTGGCCTTTTCCTGGAAGCTGGTAACGCCGATCATGCCCCCCGCGCCGGACTGGTTACGAATTACCACCCGGGGATTCCCGGGGATGTACTGGGTCAGGAAGGGTGCGGTGATGCGGGCCATGGCATCGGTGCCGCCGCCGGCTGCGGAATCTACCAGGATTTCGATGGTCTTGCCCTGGTAGTAAGGGGCCTCGCCCGCTTTGGCCGCCGGCGGAGGCGGGGTGGTGCGGGAGGGCGCCGGGGTGGTCAACGCCGGCGCCGGGGTGGTCACCGCGGCCTTTGGTTTGGGCGCAGCCTGCTGGGGCGGCGGGGGGGCGGCGGGCGTGGGCGTCGGTGCGCCGCAGGCCATGAAGACGGCGACTAACATTAGAGCGATGACCGCAAACCATAGCTTTGTCATGAGTGCTTCCTCCTTAGCAAATCACCCGGTACCACAGGCGTCCTCGCCTGTGGAAGGTGGCATCATTGGCAGCGCCGCTATCAACCACGCCGATGCTTGCGCCGATCCCCGGTACCACAGGCGTCCCCGCCTGTGAATTTAGCTTTCTGACCAACGCTCACATTACTTACTCTAAACCCTCTGACCACAACCATCGGTAATCTTCCGGCGCAGCCACGATCTTCGCCTTTACCGGGTTGTAAATGATGTAGTTCATTTTCTCCTCCATTTCCGCCTCATCCCGGATGATTCGGTCATAGCTTTCTTCGGTCCAGATAGAACCCTTCCTCCCAAGTATTTTTTCAATTTGATGCGCCGTGTAGCTCTTCAGTCCATGAGATATCTCAGACAG
>CAZFEA010000305.1:0-4504 GCA_964518085.1 uncultured Dehalococcoidia bacterium | reverse complement strand
GCCCGAGGATTACCGCAAGTCCCAGGAGTACGTTCGGGTCACCACCGGGTTTGACCTGGTGAGCGGAGGCATATCCCTGGCGATCTTGCTGGCTTTCTGGTTCGCGGGTGGTTTCAACTATTTCGACGGTATCGTTCGAAGCCGAGAAATGGGGCCGGTGGTGACGGGATTTATCTATATCGGTGGTCTGCTGCTGGCGCATAGCATACTGAGTCTGCCGCTGGCCGCCTATGCCACTTTCGTCATTGAACAGCGCTTTGGTTTGAACCGGACCACGGTGGCAACCTTCATCTCCGACCGGGTGAAGGGCCTGGGGCTGGCTGCGGCGCTGGGGGGACCGGTGCTGGTTGCCGTCCTGATGCTGTTCGAGTACGCCGGCCCCTATGCCTGGCTCTGGTGCTGGATGGCGGTGACCGCCTTTTCGGTGGTGGTACAGTATGTCGCTCCGGTATGGATCATGCCGCTGTTCAACAAGTTTACTCCTATGGAACCCGGGGAACTGAGGGAGTCCATCCTGCAATATGCCCGGTCGGTCGATTTTCCCGTCTCCAACGTCTATGTGATGGATGGGTCGAAGAGATCGACAAGGGCGAATGCCTTTTTTACCGGCTTTGGCCGCAATAAGCGAATAGCCCTGTTCGATACGATGATCGAAAGCCATGGCGTCCGCGAAATTGTAGCCGTCCTTGCCCACGAAATAGGGCATTACAAGAAAAAGCACGTTCTGAAGGCTACTTTCATGGGCATCCTGCATTCAGGGGCAGTATTCTACTTGCTATCGGTTTTCCTGGGAAGCGACGGTCTGTACCGCGCCTTCTTCATGGACCAGCCTTCGGTGTATGCCGGGTTGCTCTTTTTTGGGCTGCTTTACGCCCCCATCGAAATGGCCTTGTCCGTGGGCATGCAAATGTTGTCGCGGCGAAATGAATACGAGGCGGACCGTTTTTCAGCACAAACCACCAGGGACCCGGCGAGCCTTATCGGCTCGCTGAAGAGGCTTGCCGGGACGAACCTGGCCAATCTCACGCCGCATCCTTTCCATGTGTTCCTGAACTATTCCCATCCGCCGCTTCGGGAAAGGTTCCGGGCAATACGTAAAACAACCACGAATGAATCGTCCATGCTCGCGAGCGAGCACCATGAAGTATGAAAATGGCCTATCATCGCGAGGAGGCCCGGTCCACCTCCCCCTTTCGCAAAAGGGGGATACAGGGGGATTTTGCCCGTCTTAAATCCCCCTTAGTCCCCTTTTGAAAAAGGGGGAGACGGCGGTATTTTCGGAGCAACACGAGCGGTCACGAATTGACACGAATACTGTCAAGCCGTGACGTCGGGGATATGTATTAGTGATTATTCGTGTTCATTCGTGGTTCCGTCTGCCCGGCACGGCGCGCCGTGCCGCTACGGGAGGGGGGAACCGTTCAGGGTGATATCGAGCCTGGTGATTTCGATCTTACCTGAGCCGTCCCAAATTTCACTGCCCAGCTCGATACCGTGTATGTACCAGCCCGGGTTGAGTTCCAACTGCTCCATCAGTTTTCGGGCATCCACCCTGATGGGCCCTGGCGAAGCCCGCAGGTCCTTCAGCAGGAAGGAATAGTATTTCATTCCCCCCGGCTTGGTCCAGGAATATAGTTGGAAAGTATGGTAGCCGTCGGAATAATCGCCTTTATAGGTTATCGCCGGCTGTGTGGCTGTCCCGTCTATCCAGATCATCACTTCAGCCCTGGGGCGCGGCCTGGAGCTATCTTTCTTTGTGTCTGACAGGAAGATGTCATAGGACAGGTTGTATGCGCCGGAGGGATGGGCCGGATAGTTGTAAGCTACATAGAATTCGAGGGACTGGGTGTCTTTGAGGCGGATGGGAAAATGCGGCGAGGTGGACGGATGCCACGGGCTGCCGCCGATTCTGGCGTTGGGATACAGGGGTTCCGGGCGGCCGATGCCTAGAGCGCTTTGATAGGGCCTGTCCCAGTACCACCCGAAGGTTGTGCCCGGCCCGGCATAGACATAACTGGTCACTTTTTCGCCGGCCTTCGCGCCCCAGATATTATTTGTCAGCTTCCACGATGGTGTCTGTATTTGTTTCCACGGCTCGTGTTCTACCAGGACAGGTTTTGCTTCCAACGATAGCCCGGGTCGCGCCGGGGCCGCGTCGGTGACCATCACGTCCGGGCCGGGGGAAACAGGGCCCTGCCAGGGTCCGCCGGGAAGGGCAACGGGTTGGGATAACTCCGGTTCTGGTGGCTCGGAAGCGGTAAATACGTGGGAGGGAGGGAAAAGTAGAATAGCCACCGCCCCCAGTCCTATAAACAATCTTGTTACCTTGCCGGGTTTGATTCGCTGCATCTCTTGGCTACCACGTTAATACAAAGGCAATGAATTACGGCGAATCGGTCGCGCAGGGGCGAACCTGTGTGTTCGCCCGCGGGCAGACACGCAGGTCTGCCCCTACGGAGCGCCGATTGATGCACTTGGCATTGATTATGTCAATGGGGGTAAGTTTACCCTGCTCGCCTGACGCTCGTCAAACCGGACAGGGCGGTACGACGTTTGATATCTTCGTAACGTTTTGGTGCCGGGATTTTGTGCTTTTGTTACGAAAGCCAGATATAATTTAATGATGCCCGGATGGTCTCCCGTTTGTGAGATTCTTCGCTACGCTCAGAATGACACGGGAAAGGCGCTCAGAATGACGGCGGAAGGAACTGGTCCGGTTTTGGTGTTTTCCAGGAGTACGCACCGGTGAGGGTACAGATCGTAGGCCTTGGGGTGGTTGGGACCGCCCAGGCGTACCTGGCGTGGCGGCTGGGACATGAAGTCCTGGGATATGACCCCGGTAAAGCTCAGTCGGAATATGCCCGGATGACAGGCAACCCGGAAGCGGAAGTTGACCTTAACTTCGTGTGTGTGCCTGAAAAATCTGTCGAAGATGCAGTGCGGATGCTGGGGGAGGCCGGGGTAAAGGGGGCCTATGTCATCAAGAGCACGGTGCCACCGGGCACTACCTGCGGTTTGCGCGAAAAGTACGGGCCACACATTTCGCACAACCCGGAGTTTCTTACCGAGAAAACAGCCCTGGAGAACGTCGTCCATCCCCGGTTCGTGGTGATCAGTCCGTGCTGCGACGTTCACCGCACCAGCCTGGAAGAGTTCTATCGCCCGCTGAAGTGTCCCGTTGTGTTCACCGAGCCTGCTACCAGCGAGACGCTGAAGCTGGCTATCAACGCTTACCTGGCCACTATGATTACTTTCTGGAATGAGATAGACGAGTTTGCGCGCCGTCAAGGACTGAGCACGGCTGAGATAGCCGGCATTGCCACCGTTGACCCGCGCATCAGCAAGTATGGTACAGAGTTTTTTGGCGCTCCTTTCGGCGGCAAATGCTTGCCTAAAGACCTTGACCAGCTTATCCGGGCGTTTGGTGATGCCGGGCTGAATCCTATGCTATTGATGGCGGTGCGGGACTTCAATGACAGGTTGAAAAATGCTGACGGCGTATGACGTCTTCTGGCTTTTTGGCTTTCCTGCGATGCTGTTCTCCTGGTATCACATTGTCAGGAATGCCATCGCGTTCATCCCGGCCAACAGCCACCTGGTCCATAATCCCTACCCCAGGATCATATTCCAAATAGCCGCCAGACGACAGACCAGGGCGCTCAGCGAGCCTGTCGAGCAGATCCGGAGGTCGTGCGCCGAGGTGCAGTTTTCCAACTACGAAATAAGGCTGGTGGTCGATGAGATAGAGGACGCGATCGAAGGGGCGCGAACGATACTGGTCCCGGCTGACTTTGTGTGCCGGTCCCGCTTCAAAGCTCGGGCGCTTCACTACGCACTGGGCTATCTGCCCGGCGCCGCTGACACCTGGACACTGCACCTGGATGAAGACGCCCTGGTTACCCCGCAGGGGGTTGCCAGCATGGTCAGCTACATCACCACCGGGGGAAAGCCGGTAGCCAACGGTCCGACGATATTTCCCTATGACGGCAATTTCGTCACCTTTTTTGCCGAAGCCCAGCGACAGTGGACTTTTTACTGGCTCAGAGACCAGCTCGCCAGGTCCACGGTCCACTGGCTGAACGGTTCGAACCTGCTCATAAGAAGCGATGTCGAACACACGGTGGGCTGGGACTTTCCCAACTGTTATATCAGCGAGGACGCGCGTTTCGGATACGAAGCGACCAAGAAATGCGGTGAGGTCTTTGGCTGGCATGGAGGGCTTACCGTGGAGAAACCTCCGGCGTCGGTGCGGGCCTTGATTAAGCAAAGGATGCGGTGGTTCTTTGGCAGCATCTTGAACCTGCGGTATGTCCCCAGGGAACGTCTGCCGCGCCGGATTTATGCCATTTCGGTATGGCTGAACGGGTTCGTACTGACCGTGTTGTTCGCTATCCTCTTTCTCGGCGTCAGGCCCGCAGCCATGTCTCCGGGGATAGTGGCAGTGGGGGCTTCAATCAGCGTGACCTTCTGGCTGGGACGATACCAGGTGGGCGTCTGGCAGAAC
>CAZFEA010000304.1:0-4518 GCA_964518085.1 uncultured Dehalococcoidia bacterium | reverse complement strand
GGTTTTCCCGGAGCTGGCGGTCTCGCGCGCCCTCATGCGCGCGATAATTGAAATAAGCGACCGGCGCTACACCGAGGCTGAACAAACCCTCCGTCCGGCGGTCGAGCTTGAACAAAAAAACCGGCACTGCCTGGTTTTCGGCAATGCCCGCCTGATGCTGGCATACCTCCATTTATTGCGAGAGCGTCCGCAACAAGCGCTCTCGGAGCTGTCCCTATTCCTGGCCGAGTGCGAGACCGCCGGAGTCCCGGGTCTCGTTCTCCGGGAGGGCGCGGTCATCATGACGCCCCTGCTGCGGCTGGCGATGGAACGCGGGGCGCATGCCTCCTTTGCCGCCCGCCTGCTTGACCTCTTAGGCGGAACGGCAGAGTTGCACCGGGTCCACGTGTCCGATACCGGGGAGACCCTCACCGCCCGCGAAGTTGAAATACTGCGCCTCATTGCGCAAGGCGCCAGCAACAGGGCCATTACCGAGCAGCTAATAATCACTGAACGCACAGTCAAGACCCACGTGACCAGCATTCTCCGCAAACTGAACGCCCAGTCCCGCACCCACGCCGCAGCCCGCGCCCGCGACCTCCGGATAGTCTAGGTCGCCCCCAAAAATCGTACCCCCCTCGCCATCAGGCTCGTACTTTAGTACGATGAACGTCCCGTCCCGCTTTGGTAGAGTAGCGCAATTCATATTCACCAGGAACAGTGTTGGAGTCTTCCCGTGTTAAGAGTCTTGCGCCAGCGGATGCAGGCCCACCTTTCAATGAATAGAATAGGGGTGCTGACCGTCGCCGGGCCAGAGGGCATTTGCGCCATGCCGGTCCGGTACCGGGTGGAAAACCTGGAACTGGACTGTCTGGTGCCCCGCTGGGCCGACATAGTCTATCACCTGGAGCGGAACCCGGGGGCGACGCTGATTGTCGTGTCCACATTCCCTTCACCCGTTGACGACCGGTTGAGCTGGTTGCAATACAAAGGAAATGGCTGGCCGGTGGCCGCCCCAAACTGGCGCGGCCTGCTCCCCGATAGGGCATCAGAAGCCCAGGCGGCAGACCTTTACGCGGTTATCCATCTGGTCCCCGAACGGATAGACCTGCTGGACGAAAGTAAAGGTTGGGGCGCGCGGGAAACCCTGGAGATGGGCGATGGGCATGTGTGAGCAAAGGGGGTGAAAAGTCTTGCAGGCATCAAGCTAGATTCCGGGCGACATGTCAAGGTAAGTAAGTGGTACCAGTTATTCGAACATACAGGAGGCCAAAATGAGATTTCTTTTCACCGCTAGTCCGAAACACCCGGTACCCCCCGAGATGGCAGTTGTTCTATCTGACGCCATGCTGGGGTGGGTAAACCAGTTGAAACAGAATGGAAAGCTGGAGACCCTCTTCGGGTACACCGGGGTACCCGGAGGAGGTTGCATCCTGAACGTGGAATCCGCCGAAGAAGCGAACCGTATTATGCTCCAGTTCCCCTTTGGCCCTTTCTCAGACGTTCAAGTTACCGCCCTGGTGGATGCTGTCGAATCCGTTAAGTATTACAAGAAGCTCGCCGAAGCCATGATCCCCGCCGGGAGCCGCCGGTAGCGTCTCCCCCTTTGAAAAAGGGGGAAATCCCCCTGTATCCCCCTTTCGCGAAAGGGGGAGGGGATGATGGTTACCAAAATACCGCCCTCTCCCCCTTTGAAAAAGGGGGACTAAGGGGGATTTGAGAAACAGGCAAAATCCCCCTGTATCCCCCTTTCGCGAAAGGGGGAGGTGGACTGGGCCTTCTCGCGATGATAGGCCATTTTCATCGCCCGCGGCAAGCGGGCGTGAGTGCTTGTTTAGAGAAAGGTGAACCATGAGCACTTTAGAAGTTTTGCGCATCGTGCACATCATTTTTGGCATTTACGTGGCAGGCAGCTATCTCTTTCTCGTTCCCATCCTGGAGCCGCGGCTGAGGCGGCTGGGTCCCTCCATCCAGGGGCCGGTCATGCGGGCGATCATGCCCCCGCTTGCCGTAGTAAACGGGATTAGCTTCGTCGCTCTTATAGGGACCGGTGTGGCGATGACCCTCATGCTCCGGGCCGGTGCACTTGATAGTCTGGTCACAACCTCATGGGGGTGGGTCATCGTGATCGGCTTGCTGGCAACGTTGGGGGCCACATTCGTGGGATTTGGTCTGTTGATACCAACGGGAATACGTATGGACAAACTGGGAAGCGGCATAGCGGGGCGGCCTCCCAGCCCCGAGGAGGGCCGTCAATTGCACGCTTTGTCCAATCGAGTCGAGGCTCTGAGCCGGGCCAACTTCGCTCTGATCGTCATTGCGCTGGCTACGATGATTGTGGCACGATATGTTTGACCGGGCTATTGCGTAAGCGGGCCAAAGCGATATATAATCCGCACTGGCATGGCCTTGAACAACGATGTCTGGTCCCCAGGCAAGCTTGGGTGTACTCAGGACGTCCCATAAATGACGCCGGTAGAATCTAACTCGCTTGCCCCTGCTTCCCTTTGGTCCGTTCATGCGGTCAACGGGGTCGTTGGCTGTGACTGCATCGCTTCCAAGGATCTTCCAATCGGCCACGAAAGGAGGTGCAGTCATGGCATTGACGGACAAAATTCTTGTTTGCAGGGATTGCAATAAGCAGTTCACCTTCACCATTGGAGAACAGGAATTTTATGCCCAGAAAGGCCTGCAGAACGAACCGCGCCGGTGCCCGGAATGTCGTTCCGTCAGGCGGCGGGCTGTTGCAGGAACAGACGTAGCGGCGCCGAGGCCCATGTTTCCCGCGGTGTGCGCTACCTGTGGGGCAGCAACCCAGGTACCTTTCGAGCCAAGGTCGGAGAGACCTGTCTACTGCAGCGATTGCTTCAGCAAGCAAAAGTCACTTCGTTGATGGCCGGCGTAACACAGACCGGATAACCTCCGTCCTGGGGCTGAAATGGCCAAATGCATATCGGCGTACTGAAAATCAAACTCCGTCTGCCGGAAAATGAGACCCTTAAGGGCAAGCGGCAGGTTATCCGGTCTATAGTGGCGCGGGTCAGGAATTCCTTCAACGTTTGCATCGCCGAGGTAGACGACCTCGATTACTGGCAGTTGGCTACCCTGGGTGTGGCCTGCGTCAGCAATGATCCCCACCACGCCAATGAAGTCTTGTCCAAGGTATTGAACTTCATCTCCAATTGCCGCTATGACTGCGAGCTACTGGACTATCAGTTGGAAGTGATTCCAGGCATCTGAAGTGGAGAGCCGCCCTGGACGTCACTGCCTTTCTCAACCATCTTAAGCAGCGCCCCTTCTTCAAGGACCAGATAGTCCATGTCGAGCAAATCCCTTTCCGGCGCGCCCGCCACGGCGACCTCGATAGTCCGCTTCCGGAACCCCTGCAAAAGCGCATGGCGGCCGCAGGCATGTCCCGCCTTTATTCCCACCAGTCCGAGGCCATCAATGTTGTCCGCCGGGGGGGCAACGTCATGGTGGCCACCCCCAGCGCCAGCGGCAAGACACTGTGCTATAACCTGCCGGTGCTGGAGAAAGTCCATGGAGACCCCGTCTCGCGCGCTCTGTACATCTTCCCTACCAAGGCGCTGTCCCAGGACCAGCTTCGCTCGCTGCGGGAGTTAGCCGGTCCCCTGCTCGCACCCGGAGATGCCGCTACTTTCGATGGCGACACACCACCGGAGGAACGGGCCGGCATCAAGAGGCGGGCCAGGATAATTCTTACCAATCCCGATATGCTCCATCTTGGCATATTGCCCAACTATGCCGGGTGGTCCCGGTTGCTGCGCAACTTGAAGTATGTTGTCCTTGATGAGGCCCACATATACCGCGGAGTTTTCGGCTCCCATGTCGCCTGCATAATGCGCCGGCTGCGCCGGCTGTGCCAGGTCTACGGCTCCCGGCCGCAGTTCATCCTCTGTTCCGCTACCATAGCCAACCCCAGGGAACACGCCGAAAGCCTCGCCGGTGAGCCGTTCGAGCTGGTGGGTGAGGATGGTTCACCCTATGGCGGTAAGGACTTCATTTTCTGGAACCCGCCCGTTGTCGATGAAGCCAGGAACAGCCGGCGCAGCGCCAACAGTGAGGCCACCAACCTGGTTACCGAAATGGTAAGCCACGGCATACGGACACTGGCTTTCGCCAGGACCCGCCGGCTGGTGGAGCTGATTTATATCTATGCCCGGGACAAGCTAAAAGAGGAAAACCGGACACTGGCCTCAAAAATAAAGCCCTACCGCGCCGGCTACCTGCCCGAGGACAGGCGGCAGATAGAAAAGGAGCTGTTTCGCGGGGAATTGCTGGGAGTCGTAGCCACTACCGCGCTGGAGCTGGGCATTGATATCGGCAGCCTGGATTCCACCGTCCTGGTGGGTTACCCGGGGAGTATTTCCAGCACCTGGCAGCAGGCCGGTCGCAGCGGCCGCCGCGGTCAACGGTCGATGAGCTTTCTCATCGGCCTGGACAACCCCCTGGACCAGTATTTCATGCGCAACCCGTGGGACTTCTTCAGGCGAAAATACGAAAACGCCCTGATCAACG
>CAZFEA010000303.1:0-4525 GCA_964518085.1 uncultured Dehalococcoidia bacterium | reverse complement strand
AAATGGGCCGAGGACCGATATTATGTCGCCGGACCACGATCACAACCGTAGGGGCAAGTTTAATGCGGCTGTCCCCGTGGAGACAGGCGCATGCAACCTGCCCGCCCTCACACCGCCGACCCGCGATGCCTCTTTGTCCACGCCAAACAGCAAGAAAGGGAGTTGATAGCTATCCACGCCAACCTGGGTCGAGACCCAAGCCTGCGGCGGGCGGGTCATCCCATTTTGTAGTATGTTTCCTGCAGCAGCAGCGCGTCCTCCTCCAGGTTCGGGCTTTCGCAGATAACCAGCCCGGAACATCCCTGCTCCCCCAGGGCTTGAAGGGCCCCCTGGTAGTTCAGGTCGCTTTCCCCGAGATTGATGTGCTTCGTCTCCCCGGCTTTTCCGTAGGCGATCCCTGAGATATGCACGTGCACATCCTCCAGGGCCTGGGTTCCCAGCCTCCTGGCCACCTTTTTCAAAAGACCGGACACCTCTTCGTAGGAGTTAACCCCTCCCGACCGGGCATGGCAGTGCGCCATGTCGATACACGGGGCAACGCCCGGTATCTCGTTGCTCAAGTCCAGTAGCTCATCTATGGTGCCGAAGGCGGCTATCTTGCCGCTTACTTCGGGACGGAGCACAACACTCAGCGCCTCTTTCTCTATCTGCTCGATCACCTGCCGGATATTATCCTTCACGGTCAGGTATACCTGTTCGGGGCTGCAACGCACGTAGAAACCGGGGTGAAAGACAATGTTCCGGGCGCCTGCCAGGGAACCGGTCCGGGCCGACTGGAGGATGCGCTCGCGGCTGGCCTGGACTATCAGCGGATCGCGGCTATTAAGATTGATCCAGTAAGGCGAATGGGCGGAAAGCTTGATCCTGAGACGGTCGGCGGCTTCTTTGATGGAAACGGCGGCCACCCGGTTAACCCGCACCCCGTAAACGAATTCCAGCTCCAGGGCGCCAAGGCCGAGCTCTCTGATTCGGGAAAGTCCGGCGACGTACGAGGGCTTTCTGGTGCTTAAAGGGATTCCTGCAGTACCGAAGATGAGTCGCCGTCCCCGACTGCCCACATCAAGACCCTTCCAGGTCGATGGCGCCGCTCTTGCCCCCGCTTTTTCGCACCAGTCGGATGTTTTCCAGGGTCATGCCCCGGTCCACGGCCTTGCACATGTCGTAGATGGTCAGGCCGCTTACCGCCACCGCGGTCAACGCCTCCATTTCCACACCCGTCTGGCCGGCGCAGCGCACCGTTCCTTTTATTTTGATGATGCTTTCTTCTTCAACCACCTCGAACTCGATCTTGACTTCAGTTATCAACAGGGGATGGCACAGCGGTATCAAATGAGGCGTCTGCTTGGCGGCCAAGATTCCCGCCAGCCTGGCGACACCCAGGACATCGCCTTTGGCCACGCCGCCTTCCTGTATCAACTTCAGGGTAGCAGCCCGCATCCGGACGACGCCACCGGCCACGGCCTGGCGATGGGTAACCTGCTTTTCGGTTACATCTACCATGCGGGCGCGGCCGGCCTCATCGAGATGGGTCAGCCCGGTCATGTCAGCCGCCCACTTCGGTCATGGATTTCTTCCGCGGCACCAGTCCCTCGCTCAGCTTGTGGCCCTCAGGCTTGCACATGGCCGCGTTGCGGAATAGCTCCGCCAGCTCTTCCCTGGAAGCGCCGGCACGCAGCGGCTCTCTCAAATTGATCTCGTTCTCCTGCAGCAAACAGGGACGCAGCATGCCGGTGGCGGTCAGCCTCAGGCGGTTGCAGGAAAAACAAAAATGCTCGGTCACCGGGCTTATGAAACCAACCGTTCCCAGGCTATTGGGAAAGCGATAATAGCGCGCCGGCCCGCCGCCATTGGTTGTAGAGGACGATTCCAGCGGCCCGACGGTCGCCAGCCGCTCCTTTATCTGGGCGACGGTAACCAGCTTCTCCGGGCCGGCCATCTGCTGGTCGCCAAACGGCATCAGTTCGATAAACCGCACGTTCCAGCCGTCCTCGATGGTCTTGCGCCCGAAGTCGGCTATTTCATCATCGTTGATTCCCTTGAGGACGACCACGTTGATCTTCACCGGCATCAGACCGACCTCTTTTGCTGCCTCGATTCCTTCCAGTACCCGGTCCAGCCCGGGGCTGCGGGTGATGGACCTGAACTTGTCCTCTCTCAGGGAGTCAAGGCTTATGTTGACCCGGTTCAACCCGGCATCTTTGAGCTCGCGGGCATACTGAGCCAGAAGTATTCCGTTCGTGGTAAGGGAAACGTCGTCGATACCCTTGATTTTCGCCAGCATGCGCACCAGGTCCACAACCCCGGGGCGCACCAGGGGCTCGCCGCCGGTAATGCGCACCTTGGTCATCCCGATTGAGGTTGCCGCGGAAACAAGCTTGTGGAACTCGTCGAAAGACAGGACCTCCTTGCGGTCCGTCAAACAGATACCATCCTCGGGCATGCAGTAAACGCAGCGCAGATTACAACGGTCGGTTATGGAAAGCCGCAGGTAGTCTATAGGTCGATTGAAGGAGTCAGATAGGCCGGTCATGGGTTATGGGTGGCACAGGCGTCACTGCCTGTGAGACATTGTTTCGTCCCTTGTTCCGAGAATGCCAGTACACAGGCGTCCCCGCCTGTGGGCGATTGTTCGAGCATGTCAGGCATATTTTGCCAACATTGTACCACTATCCCATCTAATCCACTAATCGCTAACCGCTAACCGCTCGAGTATTTCTCTCACCCCGGCGGCCGCCCGCGCCCGGTGACTGATGCGGTTCTTCATCTCCGGCGATAGCTCGGCCATGGTCTTGCCCAGCTCAGGAAGATAGAAAACGGGGTCGTAACCAAATCCGCCCCGCCCACGGGGTTCGAAGGCGATCACCCCCCGGCACTCCCCTTTAGAAATATGGACTTTGTTCTGCCCGCCGGCGACAGCCATGACACATACAAACCGGGCGGTCCGTTTATCCCATTCCACCCCCTTCAGCCGTTCCAGCAGCAGCGCGATCCTTTCCTCGTCCGAGGCGTGCTCGCCGGCGAACCGGCGCGACCTCACCCCGGGTTCTCCATGCAGCGCGTCCACCTCGAGGCCGGAATCGTCGGCCAGGGTCGGCAGCTTGCTTGCCCGGGCATAGGCTACCGCTTTTTGCCGGGCATTCTCCTCGAAGGTGTCGCCCGTTTCCGGAACGTCAAGGCTGATGCCGGCCTCGGCGGGAGTTATCAGCCGGTAGGGGATGCCCTGGAGCAAGGCCGCCAGTTCCCTGGCCTTTCCCGGGTTTTCCGTGGCCAGTAAGAGCCTGGGGAGTCCGGCGGTAACCTTAGAGGTCCTCCAACCGGTGGGCCAGTTTCTTCATGACCAGGGGCATGCTGGTATACTCCATTTCTTCCAGCGGAAGCCGGTGCGGCTCGAAAGGACCATGCCGGCGCATGTACTCGCCGGCCTTGTTCGCCAGGCTCCGGGCATCGTCGAAGGCCGGATCGTCGAACATGTCCCGGGGGCCTACCAGCATGCCATTCGCCAGTTGGAACCCGGCGCAGCAGACCCTGGGGGGGCCATCGAAACGGGAGGGATTGGCCTGATCGAAACGCACCGGCATTAACGGGCCATGATGCGATCCGCGCATCCAGCCTTCGACCAGTTGCGGGAAGGCAAACGGCTCCAGTATTTCCCCCACCGCCGGGAACGCGCCCTGGGCGCGGACGATGCACACCGGGTCGTCCTTGCCCACATACCGGCCGGCCATCAGCGAAAGCCGCTGCGTGGAGGAAACGGCGGCGATGTCACCGGTGTCCTTGTTGTAAACCGCTTTCACCGCATAGCGGGAGGGAGCGCCCAGGAACACCAGCATGTCATATATTTCCTCCGGGCTGTTGAGCCTGACCTTCTTGTGATCCCTTACGTCGTGGACTTCGAAAATGAAGCCGTTGTGCATATTAGGGGCGATCACCAGACCGATGGTGTTGAAAGGATCGGCAAACATCTTGTACAGCGGCAGGTTCCAGGCCCCTGAGGAGGTCTTGTCGGCCATGAAGACCAGGACTGTTTCGGATTGCCGCTCTTCCAGGTCCATCTCGGCCAGCCCCGGCCCCATGCCCTTCACATTTCCCGAGAACGAATCCGAAAGGAGGTCCTGCCCGGCGCCATAGAGTTTCAGTTCCCGGGCGATCGCGGTGCCGTCCAGGAAAGTATCCCAGGCCATCTTATGGACACGCTCATTGTCCACTCCCAGGGTATGGGTCATGATCAGTTCCAGGTCATCCCCGCAACAGGTAACATGATAATCAAGCAACAGTCCGGACTTCTTCGCCTTTGAAAGATTTTCTCTGGCTTTCTCCAGTATCCTGGGATGAGAACTGGAGTGTCCCACATACCCTCCAATATCCGCCTTGATGACTCCAAATGTTACCTTCACGCCGGGTTTCCTTTCTCGGGACATATGTCCCATGGTCTTGCAGCAAGAGTCTAGCAAGACAAATACGCTGTTGTCAAATAAACTCCAGCCAATACCGGTACCCCAGGCGTCCCCGCCTGTGCGGACATGGG
>CAZFEA010000302.1:0-4543 GCA_964518085.1 uncultured Dehalococcoidia bacterium | reverse complement strand
CTGGGTCTCCTCGCGGGCGCCCCCGGCGAGCATCGACGATTGTTACTTGATTCTTGAAAGGAGTCTTACATGGCGACCAAAATGAATTTCGATGAGTTCCTGGCCATCGTTCGCGGCCGGCGCTGCGTCCGAAGATATAAGCCGGACCCGATTCCCGACGAGTATGTCGAAAAAATCTGTGAGACGGCGCGGTGGGCGATGTCCGGGGCCAACGGCCAGCCCTGGGAGTTCCTCATCATCAAGGAGCAGGCGACCAAAGACAAGATTGCTGAGCTTTTCAAGGGAAACCGCGACCGGGTTTTCAATATCGAGCGCACCCGCATCGAGGAACTGCGCATGCCGGCCTACCGGGACAGACCGGATACCAAGCCGGCGCTGCAGACAGCGCCGGTACTGATAGTGATCATCGGCGACCGCCGGACGGTGCAGGCCAGCGTGCTTTATTCCAACTTCGTCTTCGGCGAAGGCGGCCCCGGCGCCGTCTACCAGAAGAACATGGCCAATGCCACCCAGCTTCTGTGCCTCGGGGCGGCGGCCCTGGGCCTGGGCGCCCAGTGGTGCAGCGTCAACAGTAGCTGGGAAGACTCGCTCAAGAGGCTGCTGGACGTGCCCGAGGAGCTGCAAATACCGACCATCATCCCTGTGGGATACCCGGACGGACACCAGCCTGCCTATCGCCGTCCGCTGAATGAGCTGATCCACCGCGAGAAATATGATCGGTCTCGCTTCCGCTCCGGGGAGGATATCTACAACTTCCTCCTCGAGCTCCGGAAAAGGACCAGGGAAGCGTACGCCAAAGGAATATAGTAGTTATTGAGTTATTGAGTTATTGAGTTCGCCCTTCCTCGCCCGCCTGACGTGACTCAACGAACTCCAAAGAACTCAACGAATCCAAGTTGGAGAGACAGGAATGAACAAGACTATGTTTTTCATCACGGCGGTGGTCGTGGCCACGTTACTTCTGCTGGCTTGCGGCCCTGCTCCCGTGTCCCCCACGCCCCAGGCGGCAGCTCCGGCAAAGCCAGGGCCTGCCGGGGTCAACGCCTGGGACGAACTGGTCAGGGCAGCCCAGAAAGAGGGCAATGTCACTATCTACGGCGCCGAACTGGGTGGGGCCAAAGAGGCCATAAGAGAGGCGTTCAGGGCGAAGTATGGGATAGTGGTCGATTCCACGGAAGGACGGCCCGCCGAGATCCTGGCCAAGCTAAACGCCGAGAGAAGGGCCGGCCTGTTCCTGGCCGATATCGGGCTGATCGGCAACAGCACCTATGTGGCCGATATCAAGCCCCTGGGGATTACGGTGCCGCTGATGGACATCCTGGTGTTACCCGAGGTCATTGACGGGACCAGGTGGCGCACTGGCCAATTGCCATTCCTGGATGAGGGACGGCATTCGCTGGCCATGGTAGCCATGGCGGTGCCCGTTTCGATCCGCAACACTGACATGGTCAAAGCAGGGGACATCGGCTCGTTCCTGGACTACCTCACGCCGAAGTGGAAGGACAAGTTTGTGCTGTCCGACCCGGCGGTGGCCGGTAGCTCCAACAATTTCTTGACCTTGATGGCCACTGAAAACTGGGGTTTGGAAAAGACTGTGGACGTAATGCGGCAAATGGCTGCCCAGGACCCGGTGATGACCAGGGACCAGCGGCTCCTCATCGAGTGGGTGGCGCGAGGAAAATACGCCGTGGGTATCGGCCAGAGCGCCGCCAGGTTTGCCGAATTTCAACAGATCGGGGCTCCGGTGGCTTACGTGGCCTTGAAGGAGCCGCCCTTTGTTTCTTCGGGAGCCGGGAATATCTTTGTTTTCGACAAGGCCGCTCACCCCAATGCGGCCAAGCTTTTTGCCAACTGGCTGCTCAGCAAAGAAGGGGCAACCATCTGGTCCCGTGGACAGGGCTATCCTTCGCAGAGACTGGATGTGCCCAAGGACCAGTTTGATCCCCTGGTAATACCCCCTCCGGGGGCTAATATTCCCGGTGAGAACTACCTGAAGCTTCAGGGCGAACTGCGGAAAGTGGCCCAGGACATCTTCGCTAAGGCGCGGAAGTAGGAAACAAGCATGAGAGTCGCCGGTAAAGTGGCACTGGTCAGCGGTTCCGGCTCGGGAATAGGCCAGGCAACGGCATTGCTGTTGGCCTCGGAGGGCGCCGCGGTGGTGGTCAATGACCGGATCAAAGAGGCCGGCGAGGAGACGGTGAGGATGGTGTCGGCCCGGGGTGGCCGGGCGCTATTTCTGGCCGGCGACGTTTCCATATCCGCCGAGGTCCAGCGCCTGGTCGCGGCTGCGGTTGCCGCCCTGGGCAAGATCGATGTCCTGGTCAACAATGCCGGGGGACGGTTAGGCGTCAAAGCGGCCCTGGCCGATACCACCGAGGAGCAGTGGGATGGCGTGATACGGAATAACGTCAAGAGCACCTTCCTGATGTGCAAACATACCCTGCCGTTGATGGTCAAACAGGGCGGCGGGGTCATCATAAACATGGCCAGCCAGTTCGGGATGGCCGCGGTGCCGTTGAATGCCGCATATTCCACGGCCAAAGCGGCCATTATCCAGCTTACCAAGCAGGCGGCCCTGGATTACGGGAGATACAATATCCGCATCAACTGCCTGGCCCCGGGGCCGATTTCCACCGCGGGACATGAAAGGTTTCTCCGTTCCACTGGCAGATTCGAGCAGGCTGTCGCCGACCGCAAACGGGCCACCGCCCTCGGCCGTCTCGGCTTGCCGGAGGACGTTGCCCATGCGATACTGTTCCTGGCATCCGACGAATCATCCTATTTCACGGGCGCCGCCCTGACCATCGATGGCGGTTACGATGCCCGCCTGTGCGCGGACTGAACGATCTAAGATTTAAGATTCAACATCTAAGAAAGCTTATAAAGTAGAGACGACGCTGGGCAGGGGAAACCTGCGTGTCTGGCCGCGGGCGAACACATAGGTTCGCCCCTACAAATCCGATGGACTATCATTCATTGCGTTTGTATTAGTACCTTTTGCCTTCTTACTTCTAACTCTCAACTTCCAGCTTCTGTCTTCTGTCTTCTAACTTCCGTCTTCTAACTTCTCACTTCTAACTTCTGTCCTCTCACTTCTGTCTTCTGCCGCAGTCCCATGGCAGCGACCTCCGGCACCAGCAGGGCGATGGCCACCGCCAGTGCGATGGTGGCCAGGCCCATGATCATCACCGCCCCGGGGCCGCCGAACAGGGCCGCCAGCACCCCGGCCATGGCTGACCCTATGGGCGTCAGCGCCCGGTCCATGATGTAGATGCCCATTACCCTGCCCCTCATGTGGTCGGGAGCCATCATTTGTATCGCCGTCTGGTTCTGGGTGGTAAAACTGGTATTGGACACACCGGCGATAAAGGTCATGATCATCGAGACCCACATCCAGGGCGAGTAGGCAAAAACGACCAGGACGACGCCGAAAAGGATTGCCGCGCCCAGCATGACCTTGCCCATGGGACCGCCTTTCATCGAGGCTACGCCCAGGGCGCTGATAAAGGCGCCTATTCCCAGGCTGGAGAGGAGGAGTCCCTGGCCGGTGGACCCCACATGGAGTATGTCGACGGCAAACACAGGGAAGAGGCTGGTAAAGGGCATGGCCAGCACCATCGGGCCCAGGCCCAGCGCCATCAGGGCCAGCATCAGCCGGGTGGAAACCACGTATTTCAGGGCATCGGCGGTGCTCCTGTACACCGACCCCTGGGTCTTGGCCTGCCTGTGCAGGGCATCTTCGGCCTCCCTGGGTACCTGAACCCGGGTGGTCAAGTAGGCGGCCACGCCGCTGAGGACAGCTTCGACAAAATACGAGGCGGCTACGCCGGCAAATCTTATTACTATCCCGGCGATTGCCGGACCGACGCCCCGGCTGACGTTAAAGGCCGAGGACATCAGGGCCACCGAGTTCATCAGTTTTTCTTTGCCTACAAGGTCGTGAAGGAGCGCCATCCGTGCCGGCGCGGAAAAGGCCTGCGATGTTCCGGCGACGAATCCCGTTACATACACATGCCAGACCTCCACTCGTCCGGTAACGATGAGCATAGCCAGTACCAGGCTGCAGGCGGCGTCGGTCGCTGCCGAAATAGTTAGCTGGATTTTGCGGGAATACCTGTCGGCCACCACCCCGGCAAGAAGACCAAAGATCAACAATGGGACGCCCCGTGCAGCGCCCACCAGTCCCAGTTGCAGGGGTGAATGGGTCAGTTCATATACCAGCCAGCCGCGGGTGATATGGTCCATCCATAGGCCCATGCCCGTTCCGACCTGGCCGATCCAGACGTGGCGGAAGTTCTTATTCGATAGACCGTCGAAGGTGTGTAGGCCTTTTGGCAGATTCAAGTTTTGCTCGTTTGTGCGGGAGGCAGGGTGGTACTCTGGAGACAAACATGGTTGTTTGCGGCCAAGGGGTTTGGGCTGCCCGCCGTTTACATTGCCCCGACCGCGCGTAAGTCTAAACCAATTCCAGTCTCATTTCAAGCACGTTCATTGACCATTGACATTCCCTCAAGGGCAGGTGTATATTCTTCCATCCGCAGTT
>CAZFEA010000301.1:0-4543 GCA_964518085.1 uncultured Dehalococcoidia bacterium | reverse complement strand
TTACGAAAATACCGGTACCACAGGCGTCCCCGCCTGTGGGGACATGGTTTTTCATACTTCATGGCGCTCAGAGGAGCATGGACGATTCATTCTGTAACAAAAATACATGAAAGCCAAAGCCGTGATGCTTGCTGAAGCCCCGCGTCAGGTGTATTATTAAACAAAATCGCCGATTTGTTTCCTAACGATGGACGATAGGAAACAGGAGTTTCTTAATGGACACCGCGCTATTCAAGAAGAGTCCATCTGGCAAACTGGTCCGAGCCACCGGAGGATACTCGGCATTTGTACCCGGCCCTCGCCCCAGGGCGCCCGAAAAGCGATAAGGGCAATCGTAGAAGCCGGCGTTCTGACAGAGATCACCGGCCGCAAGCGGGACAAGGCTTATGCGGCAAAAGAGGTTCTAAAGGCTTTGGATGAGGAGACAACAGCGCCACAGGAAAGAGAGAGTTGAACGTTCCGAACAGAAATCCTTGGTCCTTGAAGAGGCTATTTGGCTGGAATCGGCAGTTCATTCAATTCCGGTCAATTTGATGGCGAGCCACCGGCTCGCGAGTACGAGGGGAGGCGAAGGGCGGGGGACGGGCTACTGGCTACTGGCTACTGCACGCGCAGCGTGCCTCTACTCGCTAATTCCTTGAGCGCCTGGGCGACAACTGCTTTTACCAGCGGCACTTTGTAGCTGTTATGGGCTAACGGCTGCGCGCCTGCCGCCGCCAGGCCGGCAGCTTTGTCCACAGTCTCAACATCGAACCGGTTTCCCCGGAGGACCGCCTCGGCCGCCTCGGCGCGCCAGGGCACCGCCGCCACCCCACCCAGGACCAGCCGCGCCTCCAGGACTTCATCTCCCTCGAAGGTCAGATTAGCTGCACAACTGGCCAGGGCAAAGGCCCAAACACGCCGTTCCATGGCCTTCAAATAGGTCCCGCGGCTACCCGCCGCCGGGGGCGGCACCGCCACCTCGGTAATGACTTCGGACGGACCTATGGCATGCAATGTCCGGCCCCCCTCGTGAGGGCGCTGGAACAACCTCTCCACCGGGACGACCCGCTTGCCCGAAGGTCCCACTATGGTTGCCTGAGCGCCCAGGGCAACCAGCGCCGGCGCCGGGTCTGAAGGTTGAACCGTATAGCATGGCCCGCCGCTAAAAATGGCGTGGTGGGCGTTCTCGCCATCCCTGGCGTAGCATTTCTCGCCACCCTTGAGCCAGCAACGGAAGGCCCCACGGTAGTACCAGCACCGTGAACCCTGGAGAAGGTTGCCGGCGATGGTACCAAAATTGCGAAGCTGCGGTGATGCAGCTACAGAGATAGCCTTGAAAAGTACGGGGTACCGTTCGCGGACTACATCTCTGGCAGCGATCTCGTCCAGTGTCGCCAGCGCCCCGATCCGCAGGCCGTTCGCTTCGTCGAAGCTGATCTCGCCCAGTCCGGAAATGCTCTTTAGATTCACCAGACGCTCCAGGCGGACTATTCCCAGTTTCAACTGGCCAAGGAGATCGGTACCGCCGGCGATAGGCCGGGAATACCCGTCCGGAGCCAGTAGCTTCACCGCACTCTGAGCCGAGACGGCGTTTACATGCTCAAAAGTCTTCATGGCAACTCCTGGGTCCTACCATTGCTTGCCCAGGCCCTCAATGATTTTTGCCCGGGTTACCGGCAACGAGCGAATCCGCAGCCCGGTAGCCGCGGCGATGGCATTGGCGATGGCCGGCGCCGTGGGTATAAGCCCCGGTTCACCGATACCCTTGGCGCCCAGGCTGTTCGCCAGGTCGTCCGGCTCATCTATGAAGTCATGGGCAATTTCCTGTAGATCGAGCGCCGTCGGCGCCATGTAATCATCGAGATTGGGATTCAGCACAATCCCCGTTTGGGCATCCACAATGCGCTGTTCGGTAAGACCGTAGCCGATTCCCTGAACGATCGCCCCTTCGATCTGGTTGGCCGCTCCCATCGGATTGATCACCCGTCCAAAGTCGTGCACGCCGACTGCCCTGATGACCTTCACTTCCCCGGTCCGGAGGTCGACTTCTACTTCGGCAAACTGGGCGCCAAAGGTGCGGACATCCACATCCGGATTGTTGTTGCCGCGTGAACCCCTTCCCAGGATGGTAAAATGCCCCACCTGGCTGGTGATGTCAGTCAACTCCGTGCGCGGCTCTGGCTCGCCTTTGACATAGACCTGTCCGTTCCGCACCTCAATCTTATCGACAGGCATTTCCAGAAACGAAGCCACCACACCGTTAAGCTGCTCGCGGGCATCCAGGGCCGCCTGCTGCACCGCCGGGCCGACGGAAGATACCGTCATGCTGCCCCAGCTTACCGGGTCGTACGGGCCAGCCGCGGTATCGCCGAGGCGGACGGCCACCTGCCGGGGTTCGAGGCCAAGGACCTCGGCGGCAATCTGGGCAAAAACAGTCCTGGTGCCGGTGCCGATGTCCTGGCTTCCGGTGATGACCTCGGCGGTGCCATCGGCATTTATCCTTACCCAGGCATAAGCCGGCGGTCCGCCCCCTCCGCCCCATATCTGGCTGGCCATGCCAACGGCACGGCGTTTGTCGCCGTTGACCTTGACGGGGCAACGGTCCTTTTCCCAGCCGATCATCTCGGCCCCTTTCCTATAGCAGCGGTCAAGATGCTTGGCTGAAAATGGACGGCGGGATTTGGCATCTGCTCCGGCATAGTTCCGCAAGCGGATTTCAAGCGGGTCGATGTCCAGTCGGAAGGCAAGTTCATCGACCATAGACTCCAGGGCGAAAGCTCCTTCGACATATCCGGGTCCTCTAAAAGAACGGGCGGGGCCGGTATTAGTGAAAACCGATCGCATTTCGGTGCGCACATTCGGGCACCGGTACATTTCCTGGACCGGACCCTCCACGTATGGGGCGCTGGACCCGTAGGCGCCGATAGCTGCCATAGCCACGAGCTGTATCGCGGTGAAGGTGCCATCCGGTTTGGCCCCCATCTTGAGGCGCTGCACGGTCGGTATCCGGTTGCCGGTGCACAGGCTTTCTTCCTGCCGGGTCAGCATGAGCCTGACCGGACGGCGGGCCTCACGGGCGGCCAGAGCCGCCAGGATGGACCATTTTCCGGTATACTGCTTGCTCCCGAATCCACTGCCCATATACTGGCAGATAACCCGGACCTTGTTTTCCGGTAGCTCAAAAATGGAAGCCAGTTGTTCCTGGACCCGGTAAATCGATTGAGTTGATTCCCACACCGTGAGGCTGTCGCCGTCCCATGCGGCGACCACGCCATGGGATTCGAGACAGTTGTGCAGCGCCGGCTGGGTCCGGAAGGTCTCCTCCATAACGATTTCGGCCTCATCGAAGCCGCGTTCGATGTCGCCTCGCTCATAAGACCGGGGATGACCGGCAAGATTGCCACCGGAATGAATCGGGAGCGCCCCGGGACGGAGGGCATCTTCGGGACTGGTGACGAAGGGGAATACCTCATAGTCGACGTCGATAAGGCCCAGGGACTCTTCGGCTATATCTTCGTTGTCCGCCGCCACCACTGCCACCTCGTCACCGGCATAGCGCACGGTCCGGTCGAGCAGCGGAACGCCATTGGACCATGAGACCGGCGGCGCGTTGAGGCAAGATATGATAGCCCGCACCCCGGAACAGGCTGCGGCGCGGCTCACATCGATATGCCTGATCCGGGCATGGGGATGAGGAGACCGCAGTGTCCGGGCATAAAGCATTCCCGGCAGTTGAATGTCAAAGGTATAGACCGCCCGGCCGGTGACCCGGTCCCGGCCGTCGACGCGCGGCACTCCCCGTCCCATCACCCTCAAAGGGACATCGCGGCCGATGGTCCTTGTTTCCCGGTCCTCAACCACGGAAAGTTTCTCGTGGACCACACCCTCCCATTCAGTCCTGGTCTTAACCAGTCTCGCCATAGCTACCTCCCGTCTGGCGGTAGGCCCGGGCCGCCGCTGAAGCGGCGGCGAAAATCCGGGTATAGGCCCCGCAGCGGCAAAGGTTCCCCGACACCGCTATTCTTATGGCCTCCGGCTCTGCGTCGGGATGGGCCTGCAACAGCGCCTTGACCGACATGATCTGCCCCGGGGTGCAGAAGCCGCACTGGAAGGCATCATGGTCGATAAACGCTTCCTGGATGGGGTCGAGGCGGGCGCCCTCGGACAAACCCTCGATCGTCCGGATGTCGCGCCCCTCGCATTCGATGGCCAGCATCAGGCACGAGTAGGCTGCCTTGCCGTCAACGATAACCGTGCAGGCGCCGCACTCCCCCATATCGCAGACCTTCTTGGTGCCGGTCAGGTGCAGGTCCAGCCTCAAGGCATCGAGCAGGGTGCGCCGGGGTTCCACATCAAGGGAATAGAGCGACCCGTTGACCCGGAGCTCAACTGGCACCTTACCGGGCCCCTGCGCCGCCTCCTCGACCGCCGCCCTGTCAATGACAACAGCCATGTTCCTCCTCCTTAGTGGAAATGGAATATGAAACCCGGTTCTGGTTTACCATTTCCACCAGGAGGATGCTATCCGTAGAACTACGTATTCTGTGTGTAGGGGCTAACC
>CAZFEA010000300.1:1606-4545 GCA_964518085.1 uncultured Dehalococcoidia bacterium | reverse complement strand
GCCGGGAATATCTGGTCGACGCGCGGGTCGGTGCGGTCTTCTTCGATTTTGACCAGTTCCCCGTCGCGGGAGTGCACCGTCACCCGGCAGTGCGAGTGACACCACCGGCACAATGTCCGGGTTACTTTGTCTGCCATGGGACCTCCACGAGTTATTGGGTTATTGAGTTATTGGGTTATTGAGTTGCCCCGCCGCCGTGCCGCTACACCGGTGTCTACCCGCTGTGCTCGAAGGCACGCAGCGGCGTGCCGCTACTGACCGGTGTGCCCTCCGTGGTTAAAAATGGCCACCTTTTCAACGTGTGTCTCCTTAGCTCGTCGCTGGCGCGGTTCACTCTGGGGAAGTCCTTCCGCCAGTGAAACGGCCGGCAGGCAAGGACGATGGCCCGGGACCCGGTCAGGTCGCCCGAAGCCCTTTTTTCCGGGGGCACCACCGGGTCCAGGGGCGTGGCCCAGTAATTTTTTACAATTTCAATTGATGTGGCCGGGTCGCACCGGGTGGCCACCGCCCACATCACGTCCTCCACATTGCTGGGATCGATGTCGTCATCAACGACAATGACAAACCGTCCCTGGAAAGCCCCTTCCGGACCCGACATAGCCGCCATGCCGGCCTGTTTGGCATGGCCGGCGTACTTTTGCTCGACGGAGACCACCGCCAGGTAGCGCGAGCCGCCGGCCCTGAGGTTCCACACGCCCCTGATCCCGGGAATGCCCAGGCCCTCCAGCTCCCGCCACACGTTGGCCGCCCGAAGCAGGTAAGACGCGCTGCCACTCCCCGGCGGTTTTATGGGAGGGACGCCCAGGATGACCGGCGAGTTGCGGTACATCAGGCGCTTGACTTTGATCACCGGCTCGTTCCGGGCGCCGGAGGCATAGTAGCCGGGCCATTCGCCGAAGGGACCCTCCAGCCGGGACTCTACTCCGGGAGGCGGGCATTCGCCCTCCACGGCGATCTCGGCGTAAGCCGGGACGGGCAACCCGGTGTGGCTTCCCCTGACCACGGGCAAAGCCTCTCCGAAAAGCCCGCCTATGGCATCGAGTTCCGAGGTCCCCCAGGCCAGCCCCATGCAGGAGGGCATCCACAGCAGGGGGTGCGCCCCGAGGACCACCGCCACTGGACAGGACTGGTTCTGCGCCCAGTAGCTTTCGCGGATGAAACGCCCGTGGTGCCCGGGCGAGATGTAAAGCCCCAGGGTGTTGCGGTCGTGCAGTTGTACGCGATAGGCGCCGGCGTTGACCCAGCCGCCCTTCGGGTCCCGCATGATTACCATGTCCCCGGTGCCGATGTAACGGCCGCCGTCCTCTTCATGCCATTTGGGCGCGGGGAACCGGAGCAGGTCGGCGTCGTTGCCTTCCAGCACGTTTTCCAGGACCGGTCCGTCCGTTACTTCGACCGGCGGAAGGTGTGTGATGCTCTTGAACTTCTCTTTGATGCCATATACCAGCTCGACGCTGGAGGCCTCCAGGGGCAGGCCGAGGGTGGCCGCCATGCGGCGGGGCGAGGCCAGCATGTTGGCCGCCACCCGGTAGCCCGAAGGGTAGCCCTTTATGTTATCGAACAGGAGGGCCTTGCCGTTCCGTTCGTCCGATAGCTCGGTGATGACGCCGATCTCCAGGTCGGCATCGGCGCCGTCTATCCTGCTTAACTCGCCGAGGCGGTCAAGGTCGGCCAGGTATTTTCTGAAGTCCATGAACCGCTACTTAAGGAACTTGCCGAAAATCCCCTTGTTCAGGTCCTGGTAATAGAGCCGTTTGAGCGCCAGCTCTTCGGACTCGGTATTGAAATACTTCACCCCGGGCTGGCGGATGCGTTCCTTCACGGTGTATTCCGTGGTCACGTCCACCCTCCGGCTCTGGGTGCCGGTGCCCTTGACGAAGGCTGTCTGCCCTTCTTTGCTGAGCAGGTAGTTCACGAAAACCCTGGCCGCATTGGGGTGGCCCGGCTGCGCCACCAGGGACATCAACGCGTTGGCCGAAGAGGCATAGCGCAGGTCATCGGGCACGATCAACCCCAGGGGCGCGCCGGCGTTGAGGAACTCGAAGACGTTCTCGGGATTGGGCCCGGTGCCCAGGGCATACTTGCCCCTGGCCACCCACTCGACATGGGTGCGGTAGTCCCTGACGATGGCCGGCTCCTGGGTAGCCAGTTTCCGCAAGAAGTCCTCGCCATGCATTTCTCCCGCTGCCAGGGTGAACAGGTTTCCCGCGCCGGAGGTGGTGGGGTCCATCATCAGGAACTTGCCCTTCCACTTCGGCTCCAGCAGCTCGCGGACGTTCTTGACGGGGGCGGTCATATCCTTGTTGACGATGATGGGTGTGTTGACCTGCTGGCCGAAGATCAGGATGGTCCTGTCCCTGTCGATAAACAACATCTCCTCGTCCGACCATGCCTTCTTGTCGAGCACCTCGGGCAACATAAAAGCCGGCTCCATGGGCTGGATGAGCCCGTTTTCTTTCATCGTCATCTGGCTGGAGGCGCCGCCGATGTAGATGTCGGCCAGGTAGAGTCCGGCCCGGCGCTCGGCGGTCATCTTGGCGATTACTTCCAGCGTCCGCCCGGAGACCATCTCCAGTTCGATGCCGTAGTTCTTTTGCAGCCCTTCGCCCAGGACGGTGCGCATCTGCTGTCCCAGCGAGGTGTACAGGGTGACCTTCCCTTCACTCCTTGCCGCGGCCAGTGTCCTGTCCCACGCCGACTGGGCCGGCCTGGCCGGCGCCGCTTGCTTGGCCGGCGCCTGGGCCGGTTTCTGGTCTGCCGCCGGCCGGACGCAGGCCAGAAGAGATGCCAACATGACGAATAGCAATATGAGGGCGACTGGAATACTCTTTTTCACTTTAGTCCTCCTTTGTTTCGTAGCCGCGGGGATGGTGGCGCGGCCCGCTCTTGCATTTTCGATGACGCGATAGCATGTAGGGCACGCGGCAGCGTGCCGCTAC
>CAZFEA010000300.1:0-1506 GCA_964518085.1 uncultured Dehalococcoidia bacterium | reverse complement strand
CGTGCCGCTACCGCAGCAGGGGCGCAAAAATTTCATGGACTATCTTTTCGTATTTGGGGCGATCCTGGATGGCGAACTTTTCGTCCTCGGATGGGTCGACGACATATTTTACCCCCGGTTTGCGCATGTTGGTAAGCTTGTCGGTAGTGACATCTACCCTCTGGCTCTGCTTATCGGCGGCATCCTGGATGATCTGCTGCCCCTCTTTGCTGAGGAACCAGTTCACAAACACCTTTGCCGCGTTGGGGTGTGGGGCGGTTTTCAGCACACTGAAGCCAGCGCCGGCCCCGGCCAGGAGAGTCCCTTCTTCCAGGTCGATCCAGGCGATGGGCGCCCGGGCGTCCATGAACGGGGCGACGTTGCCCGGGCTGGGGAAAAGGTTCATTGCCATCCGGCCCCGGGCCACCCACTCAACCTGGAGCCGCTGGTCCCTGGATATGGTTACCTTCTGGTCGTTTACCAGGCGGCGGTAAAAGTCGGTATCAACCATCTTGAGATATATGGTCGCCACCGAATATTTCTCTCCCGTTCCCGGCGTAGTCGGGTCGTTCATAATGATCTTGCCCTTCCATTTCGGGTCAAGAAGGTCCCGGTATGATTTGATTTCTCCCGACCGGACCAGTTCCGTGTTGACGATCATCGCCTGGTTGGGAAAGGCGGCCCAGATAATGGTTGTCCTGTCGTCGTCGCCCCAGGGCAACCGGTTGTCAATCCATTTGCCGGGGTCCACCACCTCGGGGAGTTGGAGCAGGGGTTCCAGCCGGTCGAGATATCCCAGCTCCTTGAGGTCCCAGTGGACGGTGGCGCCGGAGGTGGTGACATCGTAGTTGTAAATCCCCCTGGTCCTCTCGGCCACTATCTTGCTCCTCTGTTCGCCGCCCCTGATCGAAAGGGTCTCGAGCTCGATGCCAAATTTGTTCTTGACGATGGCGGTGGCATGGGCCTTGAGATGGGCGACGGAGGTGCCGCCGATGACCGCCACCACTCCCTCTTTGCGGGCTTCGGCCAGCGTTTTCTCCCAGTCCGCTGTCGCATCGGGTTTCGCCGGCGCCTTGATGGCGGCCGCCGGCGCCGGCGGCGGGGTGGCGGGCGGCGTGCAATTCACCAGCAAGGGTGCCAATACCATGGTCAGGGCCAGCAATAATGTCGTTTTCATCCAGCTTCTCCTTTCCGAAATAGTCAAGATTACAGAGATTAGACGAGATTACGGAGATTCGTTATCAACCACGAATGAACACGAATAAACACGAATGGGCGCGAATCGCGAGAGAGAAGACAGAAGACAGAAGATAGGAGACAGAATCCACTCAGTCTTCCCCTTCCGGTTTTCGATCTCTTCTTAAATCTTAAATCTTGAATCTTAAATCCCTGTATTCGTGTTCATTCGTGGTTTCATTTTATTGTGTCCCCCCTTTGTCCTTGACCTGTTTCAGGAGCGCCGGGCTGGTCCTGATGGTGGGCGGAAACTCCTTGATGTAATGGAAGGGCTTACATGCCAGGATGATG
>CAZFEA010000299.1:0-4566 GCA_964518085.1 uncultured Dehalococcoidia bacterium | reverse complement strand
CCGAGACCACGATTACATCGGGGTCTCTCTGGTTCGCCCCTACGGCGGTCTACATGCTCAACGAACCCAATAACCCAATAACTTACATTTCTTTCATGGTGAGATTGTACTTGGCCAGGAGGTCGATGAAGGCGCCCTTGATCTTCCGCCGGGACCGTTCCGCGGACTGCTGGTCCTGGGCAAAGGCGCGCCAGGCGCTGGCATCATAAAGCCTGAAGGTCTCATCGAGGCGCCGGAGGCTCTGCTGTTCCTTTTCCGCGGTGCCGATTACCATCTCCGAAAGCGGCCTCAGCAGGGCATTTTGCGGCAGCCCGCGCGCCTGGAGGGTGATCCCGTTAAGCCGGGTCTCGAACTCCCTCAGGTCACGGGTGATGGCATCTCTGGCAGCGTCCGAGGCGGAATTCCGCCAGGCGTCGTAGTCCTGGTGAAAACCGGTCCACTGCTTGTCTATTTCGTCCAGGCCGGCGGAAAAATTCGACAGGCCGGCGCGGCCCTCGAAGGCCGCACTCCGGACCGTTTCAATTCCCGCATCCGCCCGGGACCGCAGTTTCCGGGCCTTCAGCCTCTCCAGTTCATAGGCGGCAAAAGGTTCATCGCTTCTCGGTTTGAAGCTGTCGTTTAGCTTGTTCAATGCCAGGTCTTCTTTTTCCACTGCCTTGACCAGCAGGTCTGCGTGTTCCTGGCCGACCGGGAGACGCGGCAGGGCATTCGCCCTGGACACGATGTCCCGGAAGGTGGCCGCCATGTTGGGCAGCGCCTTCGCAGGCGGGTCTTTCTCCATTCCGGTGGCCTTCCAGCGGTCAAAGTCCTGGGCGAATTTGTCCCAGCTCGCTTCCAGTTCACGGAAAGACTTGTGGAATTTTTCGATTTCCTGCTTGTTCGCCGGGTCGGAAGCGGAAATGAGGTCGGCGAGTTTCTTCTTGATGTTGACCTGGGACTTTACCAGCGTGGAGCGGCTTTCCTCGTATCGCTGGAAAGCCATGGTGTCCCCGGGTCTCCAAGAATCCCGCAGCGCCCTTAGCGCCTTTTCCTGCTCCAGCGCCAGGTCGAACAGCTCGTCTGACAGGGCTTTGGTCAGGTGACCGCCGGGAAGACCGGCGATCTGACCCTTCACCGGTTCGAATTTGGCCACGAGTTGGCCGAGGTGTTTCTCCATGTCCGGTTCCAGCGGTATGGTCTTGCTGCGGAACCACGTCTCAAACGAACCGTGTAACCCATCCCACTCATTTTCCAGCGCTGCAAACGACCGGGCGAACTCGCTAAGGGACTGTCTCTCCTGGGCAGTCAACTGGCTCACCGCGCCCGGCTGTGGCGCCGGCGTCGAGGTTGAAGCCGCCGGCGGTTTACTGTCGGCTACCTTTGGGGAACAGGCAAAAAACAAGATCGCGACCAAAAACAGGAAGGCGCCGGTACGACAGGCTTTCCAGCCTGTCGCATGACCAATTATTCCGAACGCCGCTGAACCAGCTTTTCTATTCATAAAGCACTTCCTTGGGAACACACAAGTAACAGGTGACAAATACCGGTACTGCGGGCTTTCGTCCCCGCAGCGACAGGCTGGAAAGCCTGTCGTACCGACCTGCCACTGACATCCAACTCTTTTTAAGAGCCGTGTCTCACAGGCAGGGCCGCCTGTGGTACCGGACAGGCGCGGAGGCCTGTGCCACCCGAGACCTGTGCCGGCTCACTTTGCCGCTGCTCCACCTTTGGCGGGGGGCGATAAAATTATGCCCAGATTCGGGCTGACCAGGTCCTTGCGAAACTGGCCGTTGTCCAACCGCGATATGGCAGCGTCCAGGACGTCCTTATCATCGCCCAGTATCACCAGCACCCGGCGTTCAAATGTCCTGGACAGGAATACCAGCCCGGTCCCTTTCTTCGATATGTCAGGAGAAACGGCGGTCCTCACCTTGTCGCGCACCGATATGCCGCCCCCGGAAAGGTAAAACTCCAGCGTCCCGGCGTCATTCCAAAGGCCGAGGATGATGTTGTCCACGCCCGGGACCTCGCGGTTGCTCATCCGCACCAACCGGCCCGTCTTCGAAAGGTTCGCCCTGAGCTTCTGGGCGACCGGAATGAGATCTTCGTGCAGGGCGATCACCGGCACTTCGGGTCCCAGAAAATTGGGGAAATCCTCGAGGAAGTAGTCCCGCTCGCCCTGGGTCACGAAGTCGGCCAGATTGGCTATCAGTTGATCATTGTCGAAAAGGGCATTGTAGGGGGGTATCATAAAAGACAGGTCCGAAATGGCCACCACCCGGCCGTCATAGTCCCTGACCGCCGCCGCGAAACGCCCTGTGCGTTCCCGCGCCGAAGAAAAGGTGTTTTCATCGGTAAGGAGAAGACCTTTTCCCTGGGAACTGATGGAACCCGCGGCAAATAAGACTACCTTTTCCAGTCCCCTGGTCAGTTCATCGGCCTGAAAATCCTTCAAATAGATATTCTGGAAGATTATTTCGTGTTCCTTAACGTTGTACAGGTAGTCCGGCTCCATGTTGATGCCGAATATGCTGGACACGCTGTTTAGCCGGTGGCTGCGCGTGGCGTCGCCTACCAGCAACAGCCGGCCGCCTCTGTCGACGAAGTTCTTGACGGTCTGGACCTCCCGGTCGGAAAACGGCCGCCAGGGCAGTATCACGGCATAGGCCTGGGCCTGCCTCAGCTTCTCTTCCAGTTCGTCTTCCCGGTTGTCGGCGGCGCCGGTATAGCTGACATTAAATCCCCGGGAGGCAATCCGGTTAAGAAAAACGCTGATTTCGTTTTCGTCGAAGCTATTCCAGTGGGCGTTGTCGATGACCAGCAGGCCGTTTTTTACTACCGGTGCGTCGATGAACGGCCTTGTCTGATGAATGGGCTCGACAACTTCATCGAGAGACGGAGGGACATATCCCGGTCCGCGGTAGACTCCGCCGTAGAAGACGGCGGTCGAAGCCAGGATAACCACCAGCGCCACCACCGGAATCAACAGTAAGGTCTTACCGCTCAACGGGGCTCCACGTAGCGGTAATAAAGATAGGGGAACTCGGGAACAAAGGAAGCCAGTGAATAGCTGCCCCTCTTAGCGTAAACCAGCTCCACCCCATCGTCTTCCAGCTCCTGGTTCACGTCCACGACCTGGTAGTTTCTAATCCGCGCCAGGGCGGCGGCTTTTCTTATGGCATCGCTATCGTCGCCCAGCTCATCCACCAGTCCCAGCTTGACGGCCTCCAGGGCCAGGTAGATACGCCCGTCGGCCACCTCGTCGGCGGTCATCTTTAGCCTGTCACCCCGCTGGGCGACAACAGTCTTGACGAAGGCGTTCTTCAACGATTCCAGCACGGTAATGTACATCCGCTCCGATCCCCCGGTACGCTTGAACGGCCCCGAGGTTAAGATGTTTTCCGAAGGGCCCCCCTGCCGGGGCAGCCACAGGATAACCCCGATGTTGCCGATAAATGAAGCCGGATTGGCATAGACATAGCTGGCGCCGAGAAGCAGATGATAGCCTCCGCTTGCGGCCATGTCGGTAACCGCCACCACCACCGGTTTCTTTTCCCTGAGTTTGACCACCTCCATGTAAAGCAGGGTGCTATCGGCGGTGCCGCCGCCGGGGCTGCTCAGCTTTATCACCACCGCCTTCACCCTGGGATCGCCGCCGGCGTGCTGCAGCGCCCGCAGCATCTGGGGGGTGCTTTCCGAGTTTATCTCACCGTTAACGATGTTGATCACGGCCACTTTGGGCCGGCCAATGAACAACTGGAACACCGCGGCGCCGATAGCTGCGCCCAGGACAATGCACAACACAACCTTAAATGTGGTAGAAGAACCCCTTGAAGGTTTCATCAAAGACATCTTTTTCTCATCTTTTTCGGTTTTGGTCCTTGTTTGCCGGGCAAACACCAGCCCCCGATAAGAGCAATGGTAACAGAACGTCGATAATCAAGTCAAGTGATTGTCAACCGCGGAGGCGTAGCAGCACGCTGCGGGTGCCGAGGGGCGTAGTAGCACGCTGCGGGTGCCGAGGGGCGTAGTAGCACGCTGCGCGTGCCGGGGGCAACCGCGGTTGCGGCTCGCCCTTACAAATTTGAACCACGGCGCCGGAATAGGTACAATGGGCCGTGGACTACAAAGGCTTCGATACGTTGAGGAGGACCTGAAGTGACCCGGGTAAGACAGCTATTCGATTTGCAGGAGCTCGATGGGAGCATAACCCTCCACCGGTCCGAAATCCAGAAACTTGAAAGCTCGCTGAAGGAAACGGAAGCGCTTCTGGCGGCAAGAAACGACCTCGAGACTAAGACCACAGCCCTCCAGGAACTGCAGAAGACACACCGGGAACTGGACACCGAAGTAGCCGACTTGCGCGCCAGGCTGGAAACGGTGAACCGGAAGCTCACCGGCGGCAGCATCAAGAATCCCAGGGAAGTGATGGCCCTCAAGGCGGACTACGACCAGCAGAAGGCGGTAGTAACCCGGAAAGAAGACCGGCTGATCGAGCTCATGGAGCAACTCGAACGAGGGCAATCGGAGCTCAACCAGAAGCAGGCGGAACTCCAGAAACTGGAGAAGGCATGGGAAGAGTCCCAG
>CAZFEA010000298.1:0-4573 GCA_964518085.1 uncultured Dehalococcoidia bacterium | reverse complement strand
CCCAGCTTACTGGCGCCTTCCCCTGGCATCTCATCCTGCCCATGGTCAAAGTTAATGATCGCGCAGGGAACCCATTCCCGAATGGCAAAAAGGCGCTATCAGAAGTAGCATCCAGACGGATGGAGGCCGGCGCTATTTTCGAACCAGAAGCACTGGAGTTCCTGGCGGAAAAGAGCGGAGGGATGATAAGAGATTTCGTCCGCTTGCTGAGCTACACCATGGAAACAGGTCTGGCCAGAAAGCAGAGAATCCCGCTGGATATAACTTCAGCCCAGGCTGCCTTTCAAAGACTGGTCAATGAATACGGCCGCATGATACCCCCGGAGCATTTTCCTCTACTGCACAATGTTCACAGAGAGAAGAGGGTACGCAATGACGCCAGACATCAAGAGATGCTCTTTAACCTGAGCGTTCTGGAATACCTGAACAACGAACGGTGGTGCGATGTTCACCCGGCAGTGCTCGAACTGAGGGAATTTAAAGAGGCGGCGCCGCAGCAGATTAGCCTGATATGAATCCCGATACTGTGCCTCCGACCATCGCGAGGGAAAACGAGACCAGGCTCCAGGAACTGGCCCAGTTGCTGAAAGGGCGCGGCTTTCGCCTGGGGATTGTTCGCTGCAACCAGCAACTGCTTCGACAAGCCCTCGCCCGGCGGATCCGGGAAATTGTGTCGGACGGCGTGGACGTCGTCGATGTCCAGCTCAGCGGCCCGGTGCAGAGCCTGCGGGAAGCTATAAAACGCAGCCTGCCGCCGGGTAACGGACGCCGCGCCCTGTTCGTCTTCGGGTTTGAGCAATCCATACCGTCAGAAGGGGAGTCTGCGGCCCTGGCGGCGCTCAACAATGCCAGGGAGCTATACGCAAGGGAATTCAGCTTCCCTTTTGTCCTGTGGCTTCCGGACTACGCCGTCACCCGCCTGGCCCGTGAGGCGCCCGATTTCTGGTCGTGGCGCAGCGGGGTGTACGAATTCTGTGCCGAGCCAGATATCCTTGACAGGGTTTATGTGGAGGCCGTGGCAAGTCATCGCCCAAATGATAGTATGACCCTGGCAGAAAAAGAGGAGCGTATCGCCGTTCTGGAAGGGCTGCTGAAGGACTATCAGGAGCTGCCACCGGGAAACAGAGAAAAGGCAGCCCGGGCCGACATCCTTCGTCAGTTAGGCGAATTATACGGGGAAATGTATTTTTTCGGGAAAGCCCGGGATAGTTTTGAGAGGAGTATCGAGCTTTTTCGGGATGTTGGAGACCAGGCGGCGATCGCCATAACCCTGATAGATATGGGCGCCCTTGCTCAGCAAGGGAACCCCGAAGCAGCCAAGGATTACTACAGAAAAAGCCTGGAACTGTTGGAGAAAATTGGCAAAGAGGAAGGGATTGCTTTGACGCTGGGCAACATGGCAGACCTGGCCCTGCAGCAAGGTGATTATGAAGCGGCCAGGAACTATTATACTGAAAGCCTGGGGCGTTTCCAGAAATTCGGGGATGAAGGAGGGGTTGCCAGGATACTGTTGTCCATGGGCGATCTTGCAAGGGAGCAGGGCGACCGGGAAGCTGCCAGAAATCACTACGCCAAAAGCCTGGAGCTTTCACAGAAAATTGGGCATGAATGGTTGATTGGACATAGCCTGAGCCGCATGGGTGGTCTGGCCAAAGCGGCCGGAGATAATGAAGTTGCCAAAGGTTACTACGGAAGAAGCCTGGAACTCTTCCGGAAAGTTGCAGATAACCGGTGGGTTGCGGACACATTGAGAAGCATGGGAGACCTTGCCCGGCGCCAAGGGGACACGGCATTGGCCAGCGACTACTATGTCAAAAGCCTGGAGCTTTTCCAACAAATTGGTGATAAATTGGGGGTTGCGCTAACCCTGAGCGAAATGGGTGATCTCGCCGGAACACAAGGTGATATGAATGTGGCAGAGAATTACTACCAGCAGAGCCTGGAGATTTTCCAGAACATCGAGGCTCCCCAGTGGATTGCGCTAACCTTGCTCAGAATTGGCGACCTGGCCACCCAACGAGGAGATTCGGACGCCGCCGCGGATGCTTACCGGCAGAGCCTGGAGATTTTCCAGAAGATCGGGCATAAACTGGGAATCAGTCTGGTCCAAAGTTCCTTGAAAGCCATGAATTCAAAATAGCGGTTTCCGTCGTGGTTTGTCAGCCCGAGGGGAGCGCCCCGTAGCCGTGAATAGCAGCACCTTCATCCCTTCGGCTTCGCTCGAGGCGGGATCTGACCTCTCCCGTCGAGGGAGAGGGAATTGGGGACCGCCGTCTTGTAGCCCACTACTGGTGTGGTCAGGATGAGCACCACCGATATCGCAACCAGGGCGGCGAAAACAAACCACGTCGCTCCGTAGGACCCCCATTTGTCGAAGGCGAAACCGGCCGCGGGCGGGCCAACCACATTGCCGATCATGGTCACGCCAAGGGTGAAGCCATGGATTGACCCGAAACTCTTCCGCCCGAAATACTCCCGGAGCAGGGCCACCCTCATGGTCACGCCGCCGCCCCAGCCTATGCCCAGCAAGGGAATGACCGGCAACAGCACCCACCGCCCTGCGCCGGCCACGGCGCCAAACATCACCAGTCCCAATCCAATAAGCACGAAACTGGCGGCGGCTACCTTCTTCCGGTTCAACCTGTCCGCCGACCAGCCGAAGCCGATGCGACCGAGAATGCTGGCCATGGGAATGGCCGTGGCCACGAAACTCGAAGCCGACCTGGAAATGCCGACGCTGCTCAAATAGGGCATCACGTGCACTGTCACCGCGTTCAGCACCATGATCTGGAACATGAAAGCCAGCGAGATGTGCCAGAAAGCCCTGTCTTTCAACGCTTGACGGCCCGGCACGTCCACCTCGGCCTCCATGCCCTGGCCGGAAGGACCGCCGCCGTCAGGCAGCCGGCTAACCTCACCGTCCGGCAGATAGCCATATTGTTCAGGTTTATGCCGGATGACTAGGGCCAGAGGCAGCCCGACGACCCAGATGCCAATACCCAGGTATAGCATCGAGTCGCGCCAGCCATACTTTTCGATCATCCCCGTGATCAAGGGCACTACCAGACCACCCAGGGCAAAGCCGCAGCTCATGATGCCGGCGGCGATGCCCATTCGCCGCCGGAACCAGTGCGCCACCGCAGCCAGAAATACCGTGGCGCTGGACGCACTGGTGCCGATGGCTATTAGCACGAAAGCGACGTAAAACATGCCCAGGGAATCGATCCGGCTCAGCACCACCACCCCAAGCCCGGCAATGGATATCCCTATCAGGGTCATTTTCCTTGATCCCCACCGGTCGACCAGGAGGCCCACCACGGGCGCCAACAGGCCCGTCTCCAGACCGCGAAGCGAGGCTGCCATGGAAATCTGGGCATAGGACCAGCCGAATTCGCTGGCTATCGGCTCGAATATGGAAGTGAAGCCAAAATGGATGACCCCGGCAGTGTACAGGGAAATAAAGAACGAGGCGGTGACGATCCACCAACCATAGAATATCGGGGGGCGTTTTTGCGTGGCTTTCATTATGCAGCCCAATAATATATCACAATAGCAGTCGCCATGCCCTCCCCCTTTCGCAAAAGGGGGATACAGGGGGATTTCCCCTGACAGAATCCGACGTCGGTCTAACGCCCAGTTTTCAAATCCCCCGCAGTCCCCCTTTGTCAAAGGGGTAGATGGCGTACCACTCCCTGAGTGGTTTCGGAAGCCCCCGCGAGACCGAGGAGGAACTGCGCCTGGCCTATGTGGCCATGACCCGGGCCAGGGACTTTCTTTATGTCCTGTGGCCTTTGCGCTACTACCACAAGTCGTCCCGCATGTCGGACAATCACAGCTATGCCCAGTGCAGCCGCTTCTTTACCGCGGAGGTAATGGAAACCATGGCCTGCCGGGCGGCGGAGGGTCCGCCGGGGGCCGAGGAGCCGGGCGTCAACCGGCCGCGGCTGGACATCGGCAACCGCATCCTGGACATGTGGCAAGCGTAGCCGCCACGGTGATGGTGTGGCTTGCCTCACCCCGTACCCCCGAGCCAACGGCTCGCGCCTACGGGCGCCGCCATCCCCGCCCCGGGCGGGCGAACCGCATCCACAGCCGATGAGAGATTGACACCCATGTTATAATTCTTCTGGTTGCCTTTCTGCCGAGTGAAGGACCGGTGCACTTCTATGGCTGGACGCGCATCGCCTTTCGCTCCTCTGTCTGATGTCCTGGTTTCCCTTGCGCCACGATTGGCAAACTAGTCTCAGGTTATCGTCACTGCGTCCCTAGTGTCTGGCTGTCGCAAGCCAAGATTGTGTCCAGGAGGAAAGATAATGAAAAGTATGAAAAGCCGCCGATTGCAGGGTGTTCTCGGGATTGTACTGGTGCTGGCGCTGGTGCCGATAGCCTCAGTAACGTTATCCGTATCGCCAGGTGCGGGCTATGCCGCCGGGCCGTTGCCGACTCCGACGGCAACCGCTTCGCCCGCCCCCCCCCCCCCCCAAGAAAAAACACCCCCAATAAATAGCGACCCGTTTGCCCGCCCGCGACCTCCTTACCACCTTTCAAAGACTGCCCGATCACTTTCCCCCGC
>CAZFEA010000297.1:0-4584 GCA_964518085.1 uncultured Dehalococcoidia bacterium | reverse complement strand
ATCGAGTACATCGCCAAATCCGTCGTCAATGCCCCTGATCAGGTGGTAGTAACGGAGGAGGAGACCAGCGATGGCCTCCTATTAAAGCTGCAAGTGGCCGCTGACGATAAAGGAAGGGTGATCGGAAGACAGGGACGGGTGGCCCAGGCGATGAGAACTCTTCTCCGGGTCAGTTCAGCCCGGTCCGGTTCCAAGACCAAAGTAGAACTCGAGATCCTCTAAGACCCCGACCCCCGGCCAACCCACCAGACCAACCCCCTTTTTCGTCTTCACCTGCTTCCCTGTGGCTTCGCCTCACTTATCAAATGCTCCGGCAAGCGAATGGTAGGCGGGACTTTCTCAAACCTGTCAGGTTTAACTTTGTATCTATCCATGGGAAGTGGCTCATGTCTTATCCTGATGCCGTCACTCTCCGGCTTCAGCACGACATGCTTCAACCAATTTGCGTTGTCAGTGAAAGGATAGTCTGCCCTTAAATAATATCCCCTGGTCTCGTGCCTTTCCAGGCTCGATTTGAACGTCAAACCTACACAGGTAATGTAGCTCCGTTTCTGGTGGGCCTTAACCAGTTCGTGCCAGTCCCTAGCTCTAAGTGCATTTGCTTCCTCGCCCCATCTCTGCTGTTCTCTAAGAATGGCGGTGCAAGAGGCTTCAGTCCGGAGTATTGAGACCCGCGCGGGTCTCAAGTATTCATATACTCTATCCATTAGTTCTTCGGGAACTGTGCCCTTTTTCGCTTTGACCGGTTTAAAGGTATCTTCTTCCAGGAATCTCAGTTGCTCTTCGTTTACCGGTCTGGTCCCCATCTTCAGGGCATATGAAGCGGCATATTCTCCAGCCCGGTAACCCTCGACACAGCAATTGGCCAGCTTTATCGGTACGCTCCCGGTGCCGTTAACCGGGCATCCACCCGCCTCCCCGGCTACATAAAGGCCGGGCAAGCTCGTTTCACCGCGCAGGTTATGTTTGATACCCCCGCTTTCCGCGTTAAGAAATCCCGAATGGACGTTGAACAGGAGTCTGTCTTTACCGAAATCATACCCTTCTCTCTCAATGGCGCTCACCCATGGCGCCGTGCTGGGTAAGGTGCGCAGCTTGTGCAGGCTGTCAGCATCCAGATGGGTCAAGTCAGCATGTACCGGTCCTCTCCCCTCTAAATACTCTATTATCGTTGCGATACCCACTTGCTGCCGCGTGGCATTTTCCCCCTGGTCCGGATAATACCTCTTCATATACCTCTCACCCAAACGGTTAAACAACCTCATGCCGAGTCTCTGGAAGGTTAAGAGGTGTATCTCGGTAAATTTCTCCTCCAGGGTCATCTTATCCATGGTCCTGGTAAATTCCATCCCCCAGACCTCCGCCCCGGCGTTGAATCCCAGGGCAATACCATCGCCGTGAAAATAATAATAGCCCAATCCTCCAGCCGTTACTATGGTGGAGGCTGCGCTTATTACACAAGGTTCCCCGGTCCTGGTATCAAAACCGTAGCACCCGTTAACCTGTCCCCGGGTCGGATAAATGCCGTCCGAGGTCAAGAGGCCAGTCACGAAGACCCTGTCCATGACCTGGACACCGATGTTTTCCATCCGCCTTCGCAGCACCGCCATCATTTCCTGGCTGGAAAGGGTAACAGCCCTGGTAGTTACACCCCCGAGGCCGCTTACCCGGACCAGGTCCCCCTTTTCATCCCTCTCATAGTTCAGTCCCCACTCCCCCATCTCTCTTATCCGGTCTGGTTGTTCCTCCAATAGGGCATCAACCACGTCCTGGTCGCCCAGATACTCCCCCCTTACCACTATTTCCCTTCGCCAGGCATCCAGGTCGTCCGTGGGGAAGGGACAAAGGACACCGGCGCCGGCAAAAGAGCTTTTCCCACTTCGCGACACCTTGCCTTTTTCCACCAGGATTACCCGCTGGGCTTTGTCCCTTGCCCTTATGGCCGCCCAGCACCCGGCGAGGCCACCTCCAATGACTACGACGTCACATTCGATTTGAGGCATATCTTTCTCCTGTCCTGCCCGGCTATTTTATTCCAAAAATTTCCCTGGCCAACTGGCTATATTTGGGTCTTTGCATGGCGAATTCCAGAGTATAGCTCTTAAAGTATTTCTTGCCGGGTTCCCGCACCCTGATCGGATCCAGAAATTCGGTAGGTACATCCGATCGAGTGGTGTGTGAGCCGTGGACTTTTGAAAAGATAGTCAATGCTTCCCTGGTAAGTATCCAGTTGAGGAACAACCTGGCGGCGGCGGGATGGGGCGCCCTGTTCAACAGGGAAAGTCCACCCAAAGACGCGGTCAAAATGCCCCCTTCGGCAGGAATAATGGACTCGATTGGGGCGCCTGATCTTTTGAAATTCGTTACCTGGTCAAGTGACGCTCCACCCAGGATGGCATATTTGCCCCTGGCCAGTGATTCCGTCGCCAGACGGGCATCCCTGATTATAGCCGGTTCCTGTTTTGCCAGTTGGCGCAGGTAATCCGTACCCATGAAGTCATCAGCGGCGCCGATAAAAGCCTGACCCGTGCCGCTTACCGATGGATCATCCATGACAATCTTGCCTTTCCACTTAGGATTCAGCACGTCACGGAATGATTTTATCTCCCCGGGCCCGACCAAACTGGTGTTGATGACCAACGGTTCAATTACCGAGGCGATAAACACCAGTTGCAAGCGCTCCGGCTCCAGCCATGCCAGATCTCCTTCCCACCAGACATTCTTGTCCAGCACCTCGGGAAGAATTAGCTGTTTGTCTATCGGATCCAGCGCTCCCTCGGGCTTCAATACCGGAATAGGAGTGGAAGTGCCCATGATGAGGATGTCTTGAACGTATAACCCGCTCCTTCGCTCACTCAGCACCTTGGCTCCTAACTCATTGGCCCTGCCCGTAATGAACTCAATTTCAATCCCGAATTTATCTTGAAAACCTTTGGACAGCGCGGTTCGCAGTTCAGGTCCCGACCCCGAGATGCTTACTATGAGGGTACCCTCCTTCCTGGCCTCCGCTATTACTTTTTGCCATTCGTCCTGCCACCTGGGGGCGCCTGGGACCTGTGCGCCGGCAACAGTTGCTCTGGAGACCGGCCCCTGGGGCGTACCGGCAGGTCCGGGATTGCAGCCAATGCCAATCAAGATAATGACCGTCAATAACACAACAACGACTTTTGCCTTCCGCATTTCCTTTCCCCTTCTCTTATTAAAACGCTGGCCTGAACCTGTTGATCTGGTCCCTCAGCCCCTCCGCCACCTTTCTGGCCGCCTGCGCGAAGTCGGCGCCCCGTGAGGCATACAATACCTGGCGTGATGAGTTGATTATGGCCTTGCTGCCGCCGCTGTCCACCCCGAACTTCACCGTTGTCTCCATTTCGCCACCCTGCGTCCCCACCCCTGGGATTAGCAGCCACATGTCCAGGCAAATCCGTCGCACCCGCCTCAGCTCCTCGGGATAAGTAGCCCCCACCACCAACCCCAGGTTGCCATACCGGTCCCACTGCACCGCCTTCTCGGCCACGATCTCGTACAGCGGTCTTAGCGCCGGCTGCCCCGCCTTGTCGGGAACGTCGGGAGTACAGTAGAGCGACTGAAAATCCACCGCTCCCCTGTTAGAGGTCCGGCAGAGGATAAAGATGCCTTTATCCTTGAATTCAAGAAACGGTTCCACGCTGTCAAAGCCCATATAGGGGTTTACCGTGGCGGCGTCGAACCCGAAGTAATCGAACAGCGCCGCGGCATAGGCCCTGGCGGTATTGCCAATGTCGTTCCGTTTACCGTCGCCGATAACCGGAATGTCCCGCGGTATGAGGTCGACCGTCTTTTTCAAAGCATCCCACCCCTCCCGTCCCATGCTTTCAAAAAAGGCCAGATTAGGCTTGTAGGCGCAAACGAGATCATGAGTGGCATCGATAATCGCCTTGAGGAAGTCCTCCAGCGCCACGTGGGGCATGAGTTTGGCGTCCGGATCGAGACCCACACAGAGAAGGGAATGATTTTGCCGGGACGCGGCCTCAATCTTCGCCTGGAACCCCAACCCCGTAGTCACGCCCTGGACACCCTGACCCGCACGCAGGCATCCACACCGGATGATATCGGGTCCTGGTGCTCCTGGTCGAAGGGCAACAGGCAGTTGAAGTTGTCGCCCTTGCGGGCGGCCAGGGGCTTGCCTTTGGCCCAGCCGCCAAAGTGACTGGAAATGCCGACCGTCTCCGGATGAACGCACTCGGTAAGTTTGGCTGTTCCCTTCATCCGGCCTGCCTCGGACTCGACCAGAATCTGGTCACCATCGGAAATTCCCTTTTTCCGCGCCGTGCCGGCGTTGATCCATATCTTCATGGAGTAGGGGTTCAGTTTGGCGACCTCGTTGAGCCAGGCATTCTGCATGGTAAAGGACTGGCTGTGAGTGGCCACCCTGAAGTTGACCGCAAATAGATCGAAATCTCCTTTCTGGCGATAGGCCGGGCAGGGTCTCCAGTCCGGCAGCGACTGATAGTCCTCGATATCCCAGTCGAGGCCCATTTTCTCAGTGACCTGGCGTATCTGCCGTCCGGCTTCCAGGATGTTTTCATAATACACCGGAAAACGGGA
>CAZFEA010000296.1:0-4634 GCA_964518085.1 uncultured Dehalococcoidia bacterium | reverse complement strand
CCCCCTTAGTCCCCCTTTTTCAAAGGGGGAGATGGCGACATTTTCTGAGCAAGTTAGAGGAGCACCAATGGGAGAACTACTGAAAGGCAAGGCTGCCGTCATCACCGGAGGCGGGGGTGGGCTGGGCCGGGCCATTGCCACCCTCATGGCCGAACAGGGGGCCAGTCTAGTCATAAACGATATCGGGGGAGCCAAAGACGGCACCGGCGTCTCAAGCTCACCGGCCGACCAGACGGTCGAGGAAGTGCGCAAAAGGGGCGGCCAGGCCATTGCCAATTACGATAGCATTGTAAATTTCGCTGCCGCCGAAAGGCTCATCCAGGCCTGCGTTCAGCAGTACGGCAAGATAGATATCCTGGTAAACCTGGCGGGAAACCTGCGGGACAGGATGATCTGGAACATGACCGAAGAGGACTTCGATTCCGTCATTGCCGTCCATTTGAAAGGTACCTGGAATACCTGTCGCCATGCCGCCGGCGTTATGCGGCAGCAAAAATCCGGGCGCATCATCAATACTTCGTCCAGGGTAGCCTTCGGCAATCCCGGCCAGTCCAACTACGGCTCAGCCAAAGCCGGCATCATCGGGCTCACCACAACCGTGGCCAGGGAACTGGGACGGTACGGGGTGACCTGCAATGCCTTCATGCCCCTGGCGGCAACGCGTTTCTCGGTCACACCCGAAGTGGCCGCCTCGAAAGAAAAGCGCGCCGCTACCGGCGTTCAGACCTCGGTCCAACTGGGCGAAATTGAACTGCCTCCGCCGGACGACGTGGCGCCGTTGGTGGTGTACCTGGCCAGTGACGCCGCCGCCAATGTCAACGGGCAGGTCTTTTTCGCCTGCGGAGGGGAGATCACCCACTGGGCAATGCCGGCGCCGAGAAAATCAATCTTTGCCACGGGACGTTGGACGCCGGAGGATATCGCCGCCATTTTCCCCGGCACCCTGGGCAAGGACCTGGTAAACCCGGCGCCGCCGGCACCGAAGTAACAAGTAACAAGTAATAAGTAACAAGTAACAAGTGACAAGTGACAAGTTACGTCATTCTTGAATCTTGAATCTTAAGTCTTAAATCGTATGAGCGAAGCGAATATCGGCGTCATCGGCGGCACCGGCCTCTATGACATCGAGGGCCTCACCGATGTCCATAACCTGGACGTCGATACCCCTTTTGGCAAACCCAGCGACCTCATTACCGTGGGCCGCCTTGGCCGGAGAAGCGTTGCCTTCGTGCCGCGTCACGGCGCCGGTCACCGTCTCAACCCGGGCGAAGTCCCTTCGCGGGCCAATATCTTCGCCTTGAAATCCCTGGGCGTGGAATGGATCATCTCGATCAATTCCGCAGGCAGCCTCAAGGAAGAGCTGCGACCCGGCGAGATGGTGGTGCCCGACCAGATCATCGACCGCACCACACAGCGGCATACCACCTTCTTTGGCAACGGCATCGTAGTCCATGCTCCCTTCGGCGATCCCTTTTGTCCGGTGCTGAGTGCCATCCTCTATGATTCCGGTATCAAAGAAGGCATTACCATGCACCGCGGCGGGACCTGGATAACCATGGAGGGACCCCACTTCTCCACCCGGGCGGAGTCTCAGCTCTACCGTTCCTGGGGCGCCGGGGTCATCGGCATGACCGTCCTGCCCGAGGCCAAACTGGCCCGGGAGGCCGAGGTCTGCTTCGCCAGTCTCGCCCTGATCACCGATTACGATTGCTGGCAAGAGATCTGCGAGCCGGTTACCGCAGCGATGATCATCGAGACCTTGAAGAAAAATGTCGCCGGGGCGCGCCGGGTCATCAAAGAAGCGATCACCCGCATCCCCGAAAAGAGGGAATGCGCCTGCGGCCGGGCCCTGGAAACAGCCATCGTCACCACTCCGGACTTGATTCCACCTCAAATTAGGCAAGACCTGGCGCCTCTCCTGAAAAAATATCTGCCGCCATTATAAGTAGCAAAAGACAAGTGGCAAGTGACAAACAAGGAATGTGAAGATCCCAATAGCGCAACCAGGCCAACAAGCCGGAGAAACTAATATGAGCGAAGCGAGGGATACTCGACATTGACCACGGCCTCCGGCTTCCAACCCCTGTGCCTGCCTACCGCGGTGGGCAGCATGCCCCAGGCGGATCCCCAACAGGCCCTGCGGATGGTGCTGCGCTTCCTCCCGCAGATCCCGGCCTGGCCGCAGCTTCCGCGAAGGTCCTTCACCGAAAACATGTATGTTCAATTCAGCGAGGGGTTCCCCGGCTTCGTCGTCGAAGATGACCGGTTCAGCGTATCAAGCTCCGCCGAGGCCAGCCTGGAGCCGCTTTACCGCGCCTACCTGGAAGACAACTTCCGGGCATGGCGGGTAACACCGGAATATGCCGCCGGGCTATATCCTTTCCTCGACGCCGTCAAGGGCGCCGGAGGCAATGTGCCGCGGTTGGCCTCGAAGGGTCAAATGACCGGTCCCATCAGTTGGGGGCTGACCGTGACCGACGAGAACAAACGCCCCCTCCTGTATAATGATACCCTGGCCGATGCCTTGGCCAAGCACCTCCATCTCAAGGCGCGCTGGCAGCACAGCGTTCTGGCGGGCACTTCCCCCTTTTGCATCGTCACCGTCGACGAGCCTTTCATGAGCGCCTATGGCTCGGCCTTCGTCTCCCTGACCAGGGAGAAGGTAGTCAGTCTCCTGGAAGAGGTCTTTAGCGGCATAAAAGGTGACCTGAAGGGACTGCACTGCTGCGGGAACACCGACTGGTCTGTGCTCCTGGGCACCACGGCAGACATACTCAATCCCGATGTATACAACTATGCCCAGTCTTTCAACCTGTATCCGGAAGAGATCAAGGCGTTTTTGCAGCGGGACGGCATTGTCGCCTGGGGCATCGTACCCACCGATGAGAACTCCCTGAAGAAAGAGACTGTTTCCTCCCTGCGCGACCGGCTGGAGGAGGCCATCGCCCCCTTGCCCAGAAAAGGGATTCCCTTCAGGCCCCTGCTGGAACGTTCCCTGGTCACCCCCTCATGCGGCCTGTCCTCGCTCAGCATCGAAGCCTGCGAACTGGCCCTGGAAACCCTTTCCGGGCTGTCCCGGGAACTGCGCCGGAAATACCTGGGCTTGGCCAGTAGTCAGTAGCCAGTAGCGGCACGCTGCCGCGTGCCGGGGCCTGGCAACCAGAAGCCAGTAGCCGGAAGACGGTAGCCCGTCTCCCTCCTATCTCCCACCTTCTACCTCCTGTTTCCTATCTTCTACCTGCTCTATCATATCTCCTATCTCCTGTCTTCTGCCTTCTGCCTACTACGTAGCATGTATCAAATAATATACGTATGTCTACGAATTCACGCCGTCAAGGCGAGACCAGGACAATATTGATAGCTGAAACTATACGACATTTTGCAGGCGCATTCGATCGGGCGAAACAACAAGACCACCCATGAGTTACAGGATCTGGGGTAACTACACAGGAGGGCAGAACACATGCTGATTTGATCTGAAGACCGTGGGCACAAAAATGGCTATCGACAATAACTAATTAGTATCTTCAAGGAGAAAAGTAATGAAGAACCACAGATTTGATTTGGGGAGCTTCGTGCTCGCATTAGTCCTGGCAGGGGTTCTGGTGCTGGGGATATCTCGGCCCGCCGGATCGGCTCCTGAAATCGGGCCTCCCGTTTCTCAGGTGGACCGCCTCGCAGACCACAACGGCGAGGGCGAGCAGGAGGCGCCACCCAAACAGGTAGTCATGACCTCGGGCGGCATTCTACGCGGCAATATAGGGTCCGTAGCGCACCCGGCGTGGAAAATAGCCGATCAATCGGTTACGGTCAACAATTCCACCGAAGTGAAACCCGGGATGGACGTGGGTTTGCCCGCGAAGGCACACGTTTTCACCCAGCCCGATGGCTCGATGCTGGCGATGACCGTCGAACGAGCCCTCAAGCCACCGGTGGCCCCGGCATCGGCGCCGTGGGAGAACTTCAGCGGCATGGTGACATCGGTGGGCAGCGGCGGCAGATGGATAATCGGCGGGCAGATGGTGATGGTAAACCGGAATTCCCAGGTTAAGCCAGGCGCGACACTGGGAAATAGGGTAAAAGTCACATTCACCGCCTTCGGCAATGGTCCCCTTACGGCCCTGGCAATCGAACCGGACATGGACGGCGCCAGGGAGATCGAAGCCAGCTTCAGCGGCGTAGCCGCCACCATACCCGAGGGCGTCTTCCGGTGGGGTACCTGGACGGTGGAAGGCCAGAACTTTATTGCCGACAGGGTCACCGAAATCCAGCCCGGCCTGGAAGCCGGCGACAACATCAGGGTCACCTTCATACCGTTATCCGATGGCATAAGGGCAGCAACTCGCATCGAGCGCGAGCTGGAGTTCGGCAGCGAGCTGGTTGCATTCCAGTCGTTCATTATGAACAGCGGCTCCCCGGGCGCCGCCGCGGGCGGACCCGCCGTTGGCGCCCCTCCCGGCAGCGGTACTGTCCCGGGCGGCGATAGCGTTGCCCCGGGAGGCTCAAACAGCACTGGCACTGGCGGTTCCGGCGGCGGCAATGTCAACAGCGGTCCCGGCAGCACCAGCAGCGGTTCCGGCGGCGGCAGCGTCAATAGCGGCCCCGGCAGCACCAGCAGCGGTCCCGGTGGCGGC
>CAZFEA010000295.1:0-4659 GCA_964518085.1 uncultured Dehalococcoidia bacterium | reverse complement strand
GGGCGGCCAAAGCTGGTAAACTAGTTGGTCTTGGAGGTACACGAACATTTACGCTATCGTTCAAACCGGCGGCAAGCAATATAAGATTTCTCCCGGCCAGATCATCGATGTCGAAAACCTCGCCGTTGCCGAAGGGGACCGGGTGGAGCTGGATCACGTCCTCATGGTCTCCGATGGAGACCGGGTATCCATCGGCAATCCGGTAATTGCCGGCGCCAGGATCCAGGCTACTTCCCTGGGCAACCACAAGGGCGATAAGATTATCGTATTTAGATACAAGCCCAAGGTGCGCTCGCGCAGGAAAACGGGACATCGCCAGCTCTTCACCAGGCTCGCCATCGATAACATCTCCATTTCAGAAACCGGGGAGGGGGTGACTCCAAGTGGCTCATAAGAAAGGCGGGGGCAGCTCCCGGCTCGGGCGCGACAGCAAGCCGAAGAACCTGGGCGTCAAGCGACAGGACGGCAACATAGTAACCGCGGGGACCATCATCGTCCGGCAACGCGGCACCAAAATACACCCTGGAAACAACGTCGGCCTGGGCCGCGACTATACCTTATACTCCCTGATTGACGGGACGGTCAAGTTCGAGCACTACAGCAAAGAGAGGAAAAAGGTCAGCGTTTACGCTGCCAGTCAGGCATGAAAGAGAAAATACACCCCAGGTTTTACGAGGATGCCCGGGTTGTCTGCGCCTGTGGCAATACCTTCACCACCGGCTCCACCAGGAAAGAACTGCGGGTTGAAATTTGTGGCAAATGCCACCCCTTTTATACCGGCGAGAAGCGAATGATGGACGCCGCCGGCAGGGTAGAAAGGTTCCGCAGGCGCTACGCCTCTTCCGCGGAAGCCATTGCCGCGCGCAATGCCCGGCAGGCGGCCAAGAAAGAGAAAGAAGCAGCCGCGGCCGCGGAGGCCGCCCCGGCCCCTGCCCCGGTAGCCCGCCCGCCGGCCAGGAAAGAGAGAAGGGCCCGGGCGGCCGCCCAAAAGGCGGCGGAAACGGCGCCGGAAGCTCCGGCCGAGACGGCCAGCTAGCGCCTGATTGCCGTAGCGGCACGCGGCCGCGTGCCTTTGGCAGGGGCAGACTTCCGTGTCTGCCCGCGGGCGAACACACAGGTTCGCCCCTACGCATTCGGAAAGTCTCCGCTTTCAGCGATATGGAGGCCCGGGAGGGCCTTTTTTCGTTTTACCGGCAGGCCCCTCGATGGGAGAGGGTCAGAGCCTGCCCCCTCACCTTAATCCTCTCCCGCAGGGGGAGAGGAGACCGCGCGGGCGGTATTTTCCTAACAAACACCCATGCCCCCTTGCCAGGGGCGCCATGAAGTATGAAAATGGCCTATCATCGCGAGGAGGCCCAGTGCACCTCCCCCTTTCGCAAAAGGGGGATACAGGGGGATTTTGCCCCTTTTTCCAAGGGGGAGACGGGGACATTTTCGGAGCATTTCTGATTGCTCCCCGGCACGTGCAACGTGCGGCTACTGACTACTGACTACTGACTACTGACTACTGTTTTGGGCACGTGCAACGTGCGGCTACGGGCACGTGCAACGTGCGGCTACTTTCTACTATGTCAAAACCTTTCTACTACGGCGGCCAGGCGGTCATGGAAGGCGTCATGATGCGCGGCAAGACAACGTCGGTCGTGTCTGTCAGGCGCGAGGACGGGTCCATAGCCACCGTTTCTGAACCCCTCGACTCGTTCTATACCGGGCGGCCGCGCGAAATTCCATTCATCAGGGGCATGGTGGTGCTGACCGAAGCCCTGGTCCTGGGCATGAAATCGATTCTGGTCTCCGCGCGGGAATACGCCGGCCCGGCGGAACAACCGGCGGGCCGCTTTTTCTGGGTTGCTGTCGTGGTGGGGCTGTTGCTTGCCGTCGGGCTGTTTTTCGTTCTTCCCCTGCTGGTGCTGCAGTTCTTCGACCGGTACATAGCCTCATCGCTGGTCAGCAACCTCCTCGAAGGCATGCTCCGCCTGGCCCTTTTTCTGGGCTATCTCAAGCTCATTGCCTCGATGGAAGACATCAAACGGGTTTTTGCCTATCACGGCGCCGAGCACAAGGTGGTAAACGCCTTCGAGGCCGGCGCCCCCCTCGAAGTCCCCGAGGTAGCCGGATTCAGCACCGCCCATGCCCGCTGCGGGACCAGCTTTACCCTGGTGGTGCTGGTGCTGGCTATCCTGGTCTTCGCCCTTCTCGGCAGGCCTTCCATGGCCGTCCGGGTGGCGTCGCGAATAGTACTGGTCCCGGTGATCGCCGCCCTGGGATACGAATTCGTTCGCTACGCCGCATCGCACACCTCGGCGGCGCTGGTCAGAATGCTCCTGGCCCCCGGACTGGCCCTGCAGTCCCTGACCACCCGGCAACCTGACGCAGGCCAGATCGAGGTGGCCCTGGCTGCCTTCAAGAAGGTGCTGGAAGACGATGGCCCCGCCCCCCTGTAGGGGCGAGCCAAGGGGGGAGGCTGAGTGGACATGGGGCGGCTCGCCCGCCTGCGCCCCCGTGCATTCCCGACGATCAAATTGCCATGCCACTATCACCCCGGGTACCGGGGCGGGCGAGCCGCGAGACCCCGATTGCATCGGCGTCTCTCTGGTTCGCCCCTACAGCGAGCAACCCGGCCCATTGCCAGCGGCTCGCGGCTACGCAAACAGAATCACCCATTGCCACAGGCCCCGGTTTTCTTGTATTATTAGCAGGCAATTGTGCGCAGGCGGTAACCCCGCTGCGCCGGTTAACCGGGTTTCTGGTTCTCAGGAGAGGGCCGATGCAAACCGTCAAAGCAATCTTTCAGGCTTCAATGGGTGACCCCCTCACCTTAATCCTCTCCCGCAGGGGGAGAGGAGAACTGCTACCCGGCGTCTTCCGGGCGATCATCTCTTTCTTTCTGGCGCTGACCATCATCCTTACCCCCGGACTTCTGTCCGCCGTGGATACCCATACCGCCCGGGCGCTCAACGGGGCCACGGTGGCGGTGTACGCCGGTCGCGGCGCGTGGGCGGAGTCGGTAGCCGGCTTCAAGCACTTCCTGGACTGGAAAGGCATAAGCTGGGAGGAAGTGAGGGCCAGGGACATCAATTCTACCGATCTTGGCTCCCGCTACAAGGTGCTTTTCATGCCCGGGGGGTATGCCGCCGCCTATAGCAGGGCCATCAACGAGGAGGGGCTGAAGAATATCAGGCGGTTTGTCGAGAACGGCGGCGGATATATCGGGGCCTGCGCCGGGGCCTATTTTGCTTCCGATTACAGCATATCGGAGGGCCTGACCTACGATTATCCCCTGGACCTGTTCACCGGCTACTTGCAGGGCGCCGACCAGGAGATCGGCTACGGAGAGGTGTGGTTGATGACCCTCCTGCGGACGAATAAGGCCAACGTGATCAATGCCTATGAACCCGGCACCACTTACGGGTTATATTACGGAGGTCCAAGCTTCCATCCCAACGCTGCCCAACCGGTGGAAATCCTGAGCCGGTATGAGACCAGCGGCGCCCCGGCAGCCATCAATTTTGACTACGGCGCCGGCCGGGTGGTTTTGCTGGGTACTCATCCCGAGATAGACGTCGACAGCGAGGCCATGCAGGAGGTTTTCAAACCCGGGCTCAACCAGTATGGCTCCGGCTGGTCCTTCCTCTGGACGGCGATGGACTGGTTGCTGGGCAACGCCGTGTCGCGGCCGCCGAAGTTGGCGGACACGACGGCGCCGCAGGTGTCGTCGGTTACCGCCTCCGCCGGCCGTCTCCCCCGGGGGACGCCGCTGGAGTTAACGGCAACGGTTACCGACAATGACGCGGTGCAGGCGGTTACCGTCACCATCGACGGCCACGATTACCAGATGAGACCCCGGAGGGCCAGAACGGTCCTTCTCGACCAGCGCCTGGAGTTACCCAGCTTCAGCCTGCCGCGGAGCCGTCGCGGCGCCCCCGAGCCGGCCTATTTCGAGAAAAGCCTGAGCACCGGCGGATTCCGTGACGTCGAAGTCACTTATGTCCGGCCCGGCCTCGCCGGCCAGGAAATACTGGTTGAGTGGAGCGACGGCGCCGCCTGGAACTATCTCGAGCGGCCCAGGGAGTCGGAAACCAACGGGGGCGGCAACGTTCTGAGGACGTTTCGCCTGCCCGGGGTGGCCGCCGGGAATACCGGGTTCAAAGTCCGGTTCTCGGTGCCGGGCCGTTTACTGGACCGGTCGGGCAGCCTGGGGCACATCAGGGTGACGGCCAGGTCGGCGGCATGGAGATACTCCTTCGATACCACGGGCCTGGCCCCGGGCAGGCATATTTACCGGATTACCGCCGTCGATTTTGTGGGCAACGTGTCCGCCCCGGTTGAGGGCGCGTTTACCATCAGGTAGGAGGCACGTCCTCCAGCTTTAATTCCTCGAAAAAGCAGCTCCGGTTGCCGGTGTGGCATACCGGGCCCATGGGGTCCACTTTTAGCAATATCGTGTCCTGGTCGCAGTCCTTCATCATCGACCGGACCTTGAGGATACTCCCCGAGGTCGCCCCTTTGTGCCACAACTCCCGGCGGCTGCGGGAGTAGAACCACCCCTCCTTGCTGGTGATCGTCCGTCGCAACGCCTCCTGGTTCATGTAAGCCACCATCCGCACCCCACCGGTCTTATTATCCTGGACGATCGCCGGGACCAGACCATTACCTTTC
>CAZFEA010000294.1:0-4696 GCA_964518085.1 uncultured Dehalococcoidia bacterium | reverse complement strand
CAGATGGAAAAGGTGGCGCCGCGCCGCCCCCCGGGGCGCGCCGGACGCGGCAGGCTGTAGCACGAGGTCAGGTTCAATGGCAGTGCGGAGGCATCGCACTCGGGCCGGGTCAACCGCAGCCGGTTGAGGCGGGTCTCATTGAGCTCTTCGGTTTGGGAATGGATAGCGTCCCAGGAGGTGACCGGGTATCGGACTCCATCCAGGGGGCCGGTGATGTGGCGGGTCTCGCGGATTTTCTGGTCGAACCGCTGGATGAAAACGAATTCCTGCTTGCGGGCGTCCTCCGCGGAGACCACCGCCGCCAGTTCCCCCCGGGCCAGCCGTTCCCGCGCCGCCGCCAGCTTCTGTTCCGTGCTGCGCCGGTGGGACCGGCAATAGCGGTCGTAGCCGTTTGCCCAGCAGAGGCGGCACAGGGGCAAGCCACAGACCGGTTCCTGGCATTCCCCGCCGTGCGCCGACGGGCCTTTGAACAAACGACCGCAGCGGGCGCAACTTGAGGCGCCGGGGGTCACTCCGGGGATGTTGTCCAGAGAGATGTTGAGTGCGGGGTTGTCGGCCGGCCTGGTCCTGGACTGCAACAGGACCTGCTGCCTGTCCAGGTAGTCCTGGATATCGCCCTGGCGCAGACGGTATGAGCCTCCCACCCTGGTTGCCGGAAGCTGACCGGAGAGGACCAGCCGGGACACCGTTTTTTCACTGACGCCGAGCCACTCCGCCACCTCCTGGATGGCAAGGAACTCTTTCAAGAATCCCCCTGTGCATACCAAACTGACCGCTGGAACCGACCCGGAAGAGACCCACGATTGACAAGAGATCGAAGCTGCCGCCCGGACCCATTTTCGAGCAAGCCATTATGCCACGCCTACCGGTGTTTGTCAACATCAAATAGGGAACTTTTCCAGACAATAATGACAAATCACGGACAACTCGGACAGCCGCCTTTTCATACCCGCACGGTTTTCGCGCTCGTCGGAGCTACTCGTCTCGGCGCCCTGACGCCCCGGCTCGCGAAAACCGCGCCACCGAACTCAGGACAGGGCCGACGCCGTAGCTGGTAGAACAACACCATCAACAAAAGGCACTTGACAGCCCATATCCTTCGCGGTAAGATAGACTGTCTTTTTGGCTTCTCGTATTGACTTGGCAGGTAAGGGTTTGGCCGCTGATGGTGAACGTTTATGACCAGGCGGCCAGTTGGTTCATCCGGCTAATACACTAGTCTGGCGTTTATCGTCTGCAAGGAGGTGGCCCCGTGGTTAGCGAACCGACATGGAGAGTCTTTGGGCAGGATACCATCGCCTGTCTGCTGGCGCCGGCCGAGGTGCCGGGATGGCTGCACAAGAACATCACCGTCATGCCCGAAGAGGCGGCGGTGGTGCTGCGCAACGGACGGGTGGACGACACGGTCACCTATCAGCGCGTGGGCGTACCCGGCCTGATGGACAACATCTGGAACAAGGTCAAGAGCCTGGCCGGCAGGGATGAGCAGGTGGATGTGATGATGGTCGACACCTCCCTCAAGGACATTACCCTCCCCGTGACTTTTGTCGCCCAGGACAAGGAGCGCATCGAGGGTGAGTGCCGCATGAGACTGCGGGCTTCAGCAGAGCAGGCCCACCTCCTCTTCGGTGTGTTGAAGCGGGTGTCTATGGACAGTAAGTTGAAGCGGTCTGAAGTGCTGGGGGTGATGGACATCTACGAAAAGTTGCGCATCGAATGGGCGGCGCGGGCGCTGGAGCCCGTCATGACCCAGCACACCAGCCTGGAATTCCGGGGCAGCAAGAAGCTCCAGGACGAGGCGGAAATGGCCTCGCTATCGGAGCTGCGCAACCTGCTGGCGCGCTGGGGTCTGCTCCTGGAAGGGCATACCATCAACTGGGCGCTCACCGAGGCGGAAAAGCAGCAGCTCCACCTGAACCAGCAACGGCGGGAGGAAGACCTCAAGGACTTTGAGAATAGCGTCAAGATCGGCGAGCTGCGGCGCCAGAACCAGATCGACGGGGCCAGCATCGAGAACCTGCAGCGCCTCAAGACGCTGACGACGAAGGGGGACGAGGAAGAAAGGACGCTTGTCCTCAAGTATGAGCTGGGACGGGTCGCCCTGCAGGATGACCAGCGGCTGGGTACCGCGGCCATCGATGACAAGATACACGCGCTGCAGATGGTGATGAAGAAGCGGGAAGTGGACCTGGATATCTGCACCGACCGCGAGGAGATGAACATCGCCGTCGAAGGCTTTAAGGTTGTCCAGGAGAACAAGCGGCTGCGCGACCAGCAGCGCATAGACACCCAGGAGAAAGTGACCCTGGCGGCCCTGGAAAGAGGCATCAAGCCCTCAGACCTGAAAGACTTCTACCGCGAGCAGACCCTGCAGCGCATGGCCGCCGACGGCAGCGACGCTCAGGTCCAGGCCATGGCCCAGGCGGAAGCCGACGGCCGGAACCTGGATACTTACCGGGAGGCCGAGGACCGGGAAAGGCGCTTCCACGGCGACAGCACCCGGCTATCGGCCGACCTGATGCAGGCAGCCAAGCCCGAGATGCCTCAGACGCTGGTGCAGGGCGGGACGCCGTCGACCCACATGATGATCGACGGCTCAGCCACGCCGAAACCGGCCGCCGCCCCGAAGAACGCTCTGGTTTGCTCCTGCGGCGAGCCCCTGGAAAGCGGCTGGAAGGCCTGCCCGGTTTGCCGGGCGCCGGTGCTCCAGCCCCAGGCCGCCGCCGGCGGGACATGCCCGAATTGCCGGGAGCCGGTGAAGCCGACCTGGAAGGTGTGCCCCAGTTGTGAGCACAGGCTGGAGCGGCTCTGCCCCGAGTGCCAGCAGGTAATGCAACCCTCCTGGAAGGCCTGCCCCGACTGCGGCATCAGGCTGCCCTGAGTTATCGAGTTATTGGGTTATTGAGTTATTGAGTTCCGATCTGGAATTTCCGTGTTCGAATTTGTTTAGTATTTAGCGATTCGGATTTGGGACTTCTTCTTATGCAGTGTTCCAACCCCGGTTGCAACAGGGAACTCAAAAGCCACTGGCGCGCTTGCCCCTGGTGCATGACGGTTGTCGCCGGCCCCGGGCGAGGGACCTGGGCGGCGCCAGCGGCAGGGCCATCCCCGGCCGCGCCCGGCCTGGAAAGGGCGCTCCCGAAGCAGGCGTCTCCGCCCCCGGGAGTCCTGAAAGAGGCCACGGAGGGGATCATCATCGACCGTTCCCGCCAGGAAATTCAAACCACCTCCGCCGCTCCGGCGCCCCCCGGCGCGCAGCCAGCGGTAAACATTCATAAAGAGGTCAGGGATGGAATTATCATAGACCATTCCCAGACCCAGATTATAACCCAGCAAATAAAGCAAGAAATAAAAATACCGGGCAAATTCTCGCTGTCCCTGATCAGCCAGTCCGGGCTTTTCCCGGCCTACCGGGCCACGGCAGGCGGCCGGCACCTGGTGGCCAAGCTCCTGCCGGTGGCCCTGCCGGTGGCCGATCTCGACGCCTACGTTCAACAGATGGGGCTGCACCTGCTGCCGCGGGGCATCGCCCGCTACCAGCCGGCGGAGGAGTGGCAGGGGGAGGTCTACCTGCTGCGGGAGTATTGCGCCGGCCAGTCCCTGGTCGAATACTGGCGAATCAACGGGCTGCTGAGCGACACAGAGGTCATCTGGATAATGCACGAGGTGGCCGATTTGCTGCTCCAGTTGCCCACACACCACGGCAGCCTCAGGCCGGAGAACATATTCCTGGATGCGGCTGAGGTCCCTACGAAAATACGCCTGGCTGATTTCGCTATTTCAGGCGTCAAAGAGTTTGTCGGCCGCTACTCGGCGGCTTTCGCCGAAAACGCCGCCAAGACCCTGCGACAGGACCGCTATTGCAGCGTTCAGGGCCAGCCCATGGAGCTATCCGAGAGGGATGCCTATTCCATGGGGGTGATCGCCCTGGAATCCCTCGGCGGGAATATCGGCGAAACTCAACAGGCGTGCCCGGCTTACATTGAGAAGTTCCACCAGGCGCCGGGCAACGGCCTCCTGGGAGTTATCGAAAGGCTGGTCTTCAGCCGCCGCATCAAGCGGGTGCGGGGCCTGCACGATAATTTGATTGAACTGATGGACTAGTACACCACCGCCGTAGCGGCACGGCGTGCCCTGCCGGAGGCGCAGACCCGCGTGTCTGCCCGCGGGCGAACACATAGGTTCGCCCCTACGGGATTGTGGATCGGGCGAACAACCGGGTTCGCCCCCAACGGATTGGAACGTGGGCGAACACACCGGTTCGCCCCTACGGGATTGAACAAGGAGGCGCCAGCATGAAAGGATTTCGTTCTGCCCTCAGACTCAACGGCGCGGAGTTGCCGGAGGCCGCGGAGAGGGCCCACATCCTGGCAAGCATCTATTCGGACCTGTGGCGGGATTTCATCGCCAAAAGTCGCAACTGGCGGATGAATGGCTTTATCATAGCCGGCGCCGGCGCGGCGGTGGCTAGTTTCGCCCTGGTGGTCCGCATTCCGCTGTTGCTTGTGCTGGGGCTGCTGGTGGCCGCGGGGGGCGCCACGGTAGTGACCGTGGCCATCCGCAGGATGCCTCAAAACCGGGTGCGGTCTATCTGTAAAGGTTACTGGGTCGGCTCGTTCCAGGACTTCGAAGGAGGCCAGTTACTGGTCGACAAATCGCGGCTGACACGGTTGACCGGCTTTTCCGTTCCGGTACC
>CAZFEA010000293.1:0-4716 GCA_964518085.1 uncultured Dehalococcoidia bacterium | reverse complement strand
CTTTCATAGCTATGCCGCTTCTGGCTCCATTCGTTTTAGCTGAAGGAACTTTGGTTTAGATTCTGCTGCAGCACCAGCTTAAAATCGGAGTTTTCGAAGGCGAAATAAGACGTCCTGGTGCGTAGCGATTTCTCGATGAGGGTAACTAAAGGACTTGTGCCGGTCACATATCCCTTGATAGAGCCTGCCGGGTGCAACCCTTTTAGATTCTCCTCTCCTCCCATCATGTAGCGCATCAGGAGGTCGTCATCGCTGACACCCGGCCCCCCGAATTTCTGCCTGATTTCTCCAATAGCCGGCTCGTGCCCCATTTCTTTCGCCAGTTCCCCGGACCGGGGCCGGTCAACTATCTTCGCCCTGGTCTCCGGCTCCACCCACGAACTGATCTCTTCACCCCAGTAACCGAGGACGTACTTGATCATCTCGTCGGATACTACCCGGTAGCGCTCCCCGGCCACAACGTTCATGGTGGCCTGGGTCACCACGAACTGGGAAAAGGGCGTATACATGATGGGGTAACCGAGGTCCTTTCGCACCCGCGCCGTTTCTTCCAGCACCTCTTCCAGCCGGTGTCCGAGGTTCAACTCGGCAAGCTGCCGTTTCATATTGGAGATTACGCCCCCGGGTATTTGATGCAACTGCTGGGCGTGATCATATTCCAGGGGTGCGCCGGTGGGCAGGCCTTCTTTTCTGGCAATGCTCCTCAAATGGTTGCCGATGGCGGTCACGGCATCTTCGTTTACCTCCGGTGGGTATCCCAGCAGGCGGCAATTGGCCGCCATGTTGGTCACCGATGGTTGAGCCGCGCCATTGGCCAGAGGGGGGATGCCGGTGTGCACTATCTTAACCCCGGCCTTGATGGCTTCCAGGTAGCATAGCGGCGCCAGTCCGGTGGTGCAGTGGCTGTGAAGTTCCAGGGGTGTGTCGCCGCAGCGCCGCAAAATAGCCGGGATGATGGTCCGGGTCCGGTCGGGCGTGAGCAACCCGATGGGGTCTTTCAAATATATCCGGCCCGGTTTCAACTCCAGCGCTTCCACGGTCTTCATGGCATAGTATTCGTCGGAGTGCTTGGGCGATACGGCGTACACCAGGCCGATGGACACCTCGAGTCCCGCTTCATGGGAATCGCGGACGATCTCGGGTATCTTGAACTTCATGTCGTTCATGAAACCGATAGCCTGGACGCGACGGATGCCGTTGGCCGCCAGCCGTTCCGACCGCAGCTTGCAAATGGCGTTGGGGGCAGGGTCGCTGAAGCTGCCAAAGGTGGGGCCGCCGATGATCATCAGGGGCGTGCGGGTTGTCGTCTTCGCCAGCAGGCGAATCCTTGCCCAGGGTTCCTCTTTCTGCTGCCGCACCCTCAACTTGATGCTGTTGTAGCTGTCGGCCTCGATGGCTTCAAATCCCGCCTGGTCCATGCGGGCGGCAATGGGTAGTATCATCTCCGTGGTCATCCGGTAACCCCAGATGCACGACTGCCCATCACGGAGCGTGGTATCGGCGAATCTGACGCGGTTCATTTTCTTGAAGAAGCCATTGCCATCACGGGATTGCTTCGTCACCCTTCGCCAGCGAAGTGGTTCCTCACAACGACAGCCCGGGGCGCGGAGACCGCGCGGCTACGAAACTGTCTGACCGCCCAGGGTGAAATAGAAGGTAGCCCCCCTTTCCACTTCCCCTTCCGCCCAGATATCCCCGCCGTGACGCCTGATTATCTTCTGGGCGGTGGCCAGGCCCACCCCTGTGCCCGGGAATTCTCTATCGCTGTGCAAACGCTGGAACGGCTTGAACAGCTTGTCGCAATATTGCATGTCGAAGCCGACTCCATTGTCGCGCACAAAGTAAACCTTTTTGCCGCTGGCTTGCCTCGTTCCGAATTCGATGCGCGCTGTCTCCCGGCTCCGGGAGAATTTGAAGGCATTGTCCAGCAGGTTCTGAAGGACCAGGCCCAGGAGGTTCCCGTCTCCCCAGGCATCTATCCCGGGAGCGATATCGAAATGAACGCGGCGAGAAGGACTGTTACTCTTTAACCTGTCAGCTATTTCGGACGCGGCAACGGAAAGGTTGACCGTCTGCGCTTTCAGTTCGGCGGGGATAACCCTGGATAGCACCAGGATATCACTGATCAGTTGCTCCATCTTGCGGCTCGCGGCGCTTATGTTCTGGAGATATTCCTTGCCCCGGTCATCCAGCAGGCAAAAAGGGCGATCATGTTGTAAGTGCTCAGGACATCAAGCCTGCGGAAGGAATTGAGAATAGTGTTGCCCCTGGTTTCGGACGGTGCGCTGCAGGCGAACCTGAACCCGGCAAAACCGCGGGCAATGGCATGATCGAGCCTGGAAATGATGGCCTTTCCCGATTTCCCATCCATAGCGCACCACCGGCTGTAGGGAATTATCTCCACCTGGCCCTTCTTGACATAGTTCCTGAAATGCGCGGTCGCTTTTTCCATGGCCGCCACGGCATTCTCGCTGTCAACCGGCTTTGAGGTAATCCAAACGCAGAGTTCGTTGTTTTCCAGCCCGGCCCGGACGTAGGGCGCCACGATATCCAGCAGGTCCTTTTCGGTCTCGTAAAGCTGGCAGAAGTGGCTGCCCCAGGGTATGTCCCCGATCAAGGGGATGCCCGACTTCCGCCGGATAGAGCTGGTTATTCGCATGATTCCCGAAGTTTCGGTCTTATGTGGCCTGCCGGTACCATCCGCCTCTGGCGGAGCCCTGCCTGTGAGACATGGTTGGGCGCCGGTACCACAGGCGGCCCTGCCTGTGAGACATGGTTTTCATACCTTAACAGGTAATACTGGCGGCCACGGATGGCTATCCAACGCGCGCCTCTAAGTGTGACCGTGGCCCATGGCCGGCATGCCCACGACCTGCCAGGTGCCCTGGTTCATAGCCAGGGCAAACTCATGGTTCTTGACCACGTCCAGTATCTCAACCACCCCGCATTTCCTAAGCGAGTAGGTGCAGAGCACCAGAAGCCTGGTGCCGCCGATCACATTGTTGATCTCGGCCTCGTAGCTGGCAAAATCATCCCAGTCTTTCTTGTTGTCGATCCAGTAGGGGTTCCCGCTTACCCTCATGCCGGCGAATCCCCGGGACAGCGCGTAGTTATGCTTGTCCATCCACATGTTGAGAGTGCGCTTCAGGTCGAACATTCCACCCTTGAGGTACCAGTCGGTATAGGGGAATATCTCGATTTGACCCTTCGCCAGGTGGTCCGAAAAGCCCGGCACGCCGTTCTTCAGGGCCCTCATGGCCTGTGCTCTGGTCACGAAATCCGATGTAACCCAGACGCAGAACTCGTTATTTTCCAGACCTGCGCTGAAGTAGGGCACAAGGACCTCAAGCAGGTCGTTCCTGGTCTTGTAAAACTGGCAAAAATGGGTGCCCCAGGGCAGGTCGCCGATCAGGGCTAGACCCGATTTTCTCTTCTCTATGTTCGCAGAGCTCATTAAGGACCTCCCATGGTTCTATTGACAAGGAAATCTTAACAGCTTTTTTCGCTAGCGCTTCGCCTGCGCGGCCAGCGCCCTGTTCCATGCGGCAATCACTTCGAGACGCTGCATCACCGGCTCTTCCTTGTCCGAGGCAAAATAAAATGCATTGGGGTCGGGTATTACCGCCTCGTCCAGGTTGGCCCTGGATACATCGGTGCGGCGGGTAAAGTAGTCCACTTCGGTGGTAAAGATAGTCTGACCTTCCTTCCCCAGCAGCCAGTTAAGAAATACCGTGGCCGCGTTGGGGTTAGGAAGCTTGTTCATCACCGCCACCGATCCGAAGGAAGCGGTAGACCAGGAGCCTTCCTTCAGAAGCTTGCCCATCCTGATGGGCAAACCGGCTTTTTGCAGCGAAAGGACTATGGGATGATTGGCCCCGGCGCCGAGGGCATATTTGCCCCGGCCTATTGTCTCAGCCTGCATTCCCGTATCCCTGGTAATTACCGGGTCATTAGCGACGAATGCCTTAAAAAAGTCGGGACCCAGGTCCTTGTGACCATGCCACATTTGTATCATGGAACCGCCGCCGCCGGGTACCGTCGGGTCCCACATGATGATCTTGCCCTTCCACTTGGGCTTGGCGAAGTCCAACCAGGAGGTTATCTCCCCGGGCTGTACCTGGTCGGAGTTGTAGGCCCAACCGGGATGGGTATTGAAGGTAAATACCAGGTTGATTTCCCCGGTTTTGTCGGCGAAATCCAGCTTGCCGCCCATCCATGCCCCGGGGTCAGTCACCTCCGGCAATATCAAGAAAGGTTTGATCGGCTGGGCAAATTCCCTCACCCCGGTCAGTATGGTGCTGGTGCCGCTGATGACCATGTCGACGTTGTAAATCCCGGCCCCATGCTCGGCCTTTACCCTGGGGGCGATCTGCCCGCCGCTGAGGGCTATGTAGTCCAGCCTGATGCCGGGATAGGCTTTGGAGAATCTGTCCATCATGGCCACGCGCAGTTCAGGCAGGGGCGGCCCGTAAACATATACTACGCCCTCCTTGCGGCCCTCCTGGAGGACCTTTTCCCATTGAGCCTCCCAACCTGTTTTTTCGCCGACTTTGGCTTTGGCCCCGGGCGTGGCTGTTTCCGCCGGTGCCGCCCCTGGCGCACAGGCAAACAGGACCAGACCAACCAGGACAACGCCCAAAAATGACATGATTTTCTTCATTATTGTTGCATCCTTCTTTCGTTTGTTGCCAGAATACCGGTATCACAGGCGGCCCC
>CAZFEA010000292.1:0-4770 GCA_964518085.1 uncultured Dehalococcoidia bacterium | reverse complement strand
CGCTCTTGAATTGCCGGTAACACGAATATCCACCCGCTGAATCCATCCAAAGAATACAAATAATGTGTTCCAACCCGTCGCCTCGGTTTGGGTCAATTTGAGGGCGGGCCAGCGGCCCGCGGCTACGCACATATTTCCCAAAAAAATTTGCCCCAAGATATTGCGCCACGGGTCACATTATGATAACATCAACCTTCGAAAATAAATATAAATTATGTGAACCGAGGCTAAAGGAGGTGAGGGCCTCGTTATGATATGACTTAAACCCCCAGACTATAAGGAGGTACAAAGTGCACCTTGTCATCGACGGGTATGGAAAAGATCCCGCCATCTTGGCTGATCGTAACATCATTTACGATCTGCTCGACAGCTTCCCGGCTGAGATCGGGATGACTAAAATAGCTCCCCCCTACGTCTTCCGCTACGTGGGGGCCAAACCCGAGGATTGGGGCATCTCAGGACTGGTCCTTATTGCTGAGAGCCACATCAGTATCCATACTTTTGTCGACCGTTCCCTCGTCAACATCGACGTTTTCTCCTGCAAGGCCTTCGATGCCGGAATGGTAACCGAGAAACTGCAAAGCAAGATGCAGTTGACCCGCATCCGCAGTTACCTTCTGGACCGGGGCCTCGAATATGCCGATCTCCCCATGACCATCCCCCAGTTGATCGCCGTCCCCGAACTTCAAAACTGTACCGTCGCCCATTCCGAACGCGAGCTGGTCAACGTGCCGGCCCGTCACGCCCGGTCCACCAAGAGATGAAGAACCATTTCCAGAAACCCGTAGTCCCCTTTTCCGTTTCCACCCCCTGCACCGCCGCCCAGTTGGTTGAGAAGATGGGCGGCACCTCTTTCCAGGCCCGTAACCTGGCCCACGCCGTGGACATCTGGGGCGAAATGCTCAAACACGAAGTCACCATCTATTTCGGCCTCACCGGCGCCATGATCCCCGCCGGGATGCGCCAGGTGATAATGTACCTGGTCCAGAACCGACTTATCGACGTCCTGGTCAGCACCGGCGCCAACCTTTATCACGACCTCCACGAAACGCTGGGAAACCCCCACTGGCAGGGCAAACACGACGCCAACGACAATGAACTGGCAGCCGCCCGGGTCAACCGCATCTACGACGTCCTGCTGCCGGAAGACGATGTCGAAGCCGAAGAAGAGTTCATCATGGACATCGCCGGGACCCTGGACCTCAGCCGGCCCTACACCACCCGGGAATTCTTCAATAAAGTGGGGCAGGAACTGATCAAGAAAGCCAGGAGCGAGGGTATCCTGACCACTGCCGCCCGGGCTAATGTCCCGGTATACTGTCCCGCCATTGCCGATAGCGTTTACGGCACCGCCCTGGCCGGGGCGCAGGTCAAAAGAAAGAAGCGGTTGCTCTTCGACGTGGTCAAAGACGTGGTCGAGCTTACCCGCCTGGACACCCTGGCCGCCACCACCGGGGTAATTTTCGTCGGCGGCGGCACGCCCAAGAACTTCATCCAGCAGGCGGTGCTGTGCGGCTACCTTTTCGATAAAGACCTGCCGGGGCACGACTATGCCATCCAGATCACCACCGATGCCCCCCAGTGGGGCGGCCTGAGCGGTTGCACCTTCGAAGAGGCCCGCTCCTGGCGCAAGGTAAGCGAAAAGGCCCGGACCAGCACCGTCTACTGCGAGGCCACCATCGCCCTGCCGCTTATCGTCAGCGCAGTGGCCGAAGCCTATCCCGAGGTGATAAAGAAAAGGAAGAAACCCACTTTCCAGCTCGGGGAAGACATCGTTGTATCCTGATAGCTTTGGCTTTTCTCGTCGAAAAACTCCGATGGTTGATTTTTCCTTAATTAACCACGAATGAATCGCCGTGTTAATTCGTTTCATTCGTGTTCATTCGTGGCTCCCGTCCCCGGAGGAATCCTGATTGTACCCTGAAGGTTCCCCGGTCGCCGGCCTTTTCTATCCACCCTATAATTTTGGCGCTGTTCCCGCGCCCTATGATGATTTCGACAGGGCCAGGGTGGTCATATTGCCGGTGCCCTATGACAGTACCACCGACTGGAAAAGCGGCTCGCGCGACGGCCCCAAGGCCATCATAGACTCCTCCCAGTATATCGAGCTTTACGATTGCGAGCTGGACCGTGAACCCTACAAGGTAGGCATCTTCACCGCCCCCGAAGTGCAGCCGGTGATGAGCGCGCCTGAGAACATGGTGCAAAGCGTCTATGAGATCACCAGGGACCTGCTGGGCCGCGGCAAACTGGTGGCCATGCTGGGAGGAGAACACCTGCTTTCCCTGGGGTGCTTCAGGGCCTACCATGAGGCATTCCCCGACCTCAGCATCCTGCAGTTGGATGCCCACGCCGACCTGCGTGGCGAATACCTCAGCGCCGGTGTAACCCACGCCTCGGTCATGCGCGCGGCGATGGAGCTGTGTCCCATCGTCCAGGTGGGGATAAGGAGTTTCAGCGCCGATGAAAGCCGGTTCATCAAGGCACAGGGCCTGGAAATCTTCTATGCCCAGCGCACCGTGCTTGACACGCCGACGATCAAGAAGATAGTCGGCCGCCTCAAGGGAAAGGTATACATCACCATCGATGCCGACGCCTTCGACCTGGGGCTGGTCAACGCCGTCGGCACGCCTGAGCCGGGGGGCCTCGGCTGGAACGAAACGGTATCTCTGCTTGAAGTCGTCGCCGGGGACAGGGAAGTGGTCGGTTTCGATGTCGTCGAACTGTGCCCGCGCGAAGGCACCTCGTCATCGGCCTTTGTCCTGGCGAAGCTGGTGTACAAGCTTATCGGGTTGTGCTGCAAATGAGGGCGGAAGATAGAAGACAGAAGACAGGAGACAGGAGTCAGGAGTTAGGCGTTAGGCGTTAGGCGTTAGAGCCAGGGGGCAGTTCAGTAGCGGCACGCTGCCGCGTGCCGGATCCATACCCGTACCCGCGGGCCGTTGGCCCGCTCTCAAATTGTCCAGGATGGAATTAACTCACCCGCACATACGTTTTGTGCAAGGTATTTTTGTAAGTGCTTTCGCATCACCGGAAAAGCAAGGGTGGGCCGGCGGCCCGCGGCTGCGCCCCGCCCCGGCCCGCGTCCGCCCCAGGCGGATGCCGCTGCTGTCTACTGGCTACTGACTACTGACTACTGTATAATATTATTGTGCCTGAAAACGGTCCTGCAAATATCCCCAATCCACAAAGTGAATACAGCGCTGCCGACATAACCGTCCTCAAGGGACTCGAAGCGGTCCGGCTACGGCCGGGGATGTACATCGGAAGCACCGACCAGCGCGGCCTCCATCACCTGGCCTACGAAATCGTCAACAACAGCATCGATGAAGCCATGGCCGGCTTCTGCCGTCACATCCTGATTACCCTTTTCGCCGATAACCGGGTCCAGGTGCAGGACGACGGGCGCGGCATTCCGGTGGATGTCCATCGGGTTACCGGCGTGTCCGCGCTGGAAACGGTAATGACCACCCTGCATGCCGGGGCCAAGTTCGGCGGCGAGACATACAAGGTTTCCGGCGGTTTGCACGGCGTGGGTGCATCGGTGGTAAACGCGCTTTCCTCCTGGATGCAGGTGGATGTGCGGCGCGACGGCAAGGTGTACCGGCAGGAATACTCCCGGGGCATCCAGCAGGGCAACCTCCGGACCATCGGCGAGTCCACCGACACCGGCACCACGGTCACTTTTCTTGCCGACAAGGACATCTTCTCTACCATCGAATTTGATTCCGAGACGGTGGCGGAGCGCGTCCGCGAGATGGCCTATCTTAATAAGGGCCTGGAACTCCAGATACTGGATGAACGCACCGATGTCGACCGCACCTTCTATTTCGAAGGTGGCATCGCCAGTTTTGTCCGGCATCTCAACCAGCGCCGGGCAACCCTGCACACCCTTCCCATCTATGTTTCCAGGAGGGCCAACGGCACCTTTGTCGAGGTAGCCGTCCAGTACAACGATGGTTTCAACGAAACCTGCCTCACTTTCGCCAACTGCATTAACACCGCCGATGGCGGCACCCACCTGACGGGCTTCCGGGCGGCTTTGACCCGCAGTTTGAATGATTATTCCCGGCGCGCCAAGCTGGTCAAAGAAGACGAGCCCAGTCTGACCGGCGATGACGTCAGGGAGGGCTTGACCGCGATCATCAGTGTCAAGCTGGCCAATCCCCAGTTTGAAGGCCAGACCAAGGGGAAACTGGGCAACGCCGAGGTCAAGGGGAATGTGGAAGCCGTCGTTTTCGATGGCATCACCCAGTATCTCGATGAGCATCCCAACGAAGCCAGGGCCATAATCGAAAAAACTCTCACCGCGGCCCGGGCGCGGGAAGCCGCCCGCAAGGCGCGAGAGCTGGTTATCCGCAAGGGCGCCCTGGATGGTTCCACCCTGCCCGGAAAACTGGCCGACTGTTCGGAAAAGGACCCCGCCGGCAGTGAGATATTCATCGTCGAGGGCGACTCCGCCGGGGGCTCGGCCAAGCAGGGCCGCGACCGCGGTTTCCAGGCCATTCTACCCCTGAGGGGTAAGATACTGAACGTGGAAAAGGCCGCTCCGGACAAGATGCTGGCGCACGAAGAAATCCGGGCCCTGGTCACCGCCCTGGGCTGTAACATAGACCAGCAGTGTGACCTGGGCAAGCTGCGCTACCACCGGGTCATCATCATGACCGACGCCGACGTTGATGGTGCCCATATCCGGACGTTGCTTCTCACCTTCTTCTTCCGCCACATGGCCGACCTGATCAACCGGGGTCATCTTTTCATTGCCCAGCC
>CAZFEA010000291.1:1166-4787 GCA_964518085.1 uncultured Dehalococcoidia bacterium | reverse complement strand
ACCTAATCGCGCTCTCAAAGTATTATGCGCAAATATTTAAGACGTTACATATAGCCACGCGGTCGAACAACTCGCCGGAGGAGACCAGTTCCACCTTTCCCTTCAACTGGTAACCGCGACCGGTTGTCCGGTCGACAACCAGCACCGATACCTGGGAATTCTGCCGGAGGTTGGCCAGGGTCTTCCTGGCAGTGCTTTCAGCGTAGACCAGGGTCTCATCGTCGATGGGGAACATTGATCCTTTGGGGCCGGCATTCGGGGTTCCATCCTTGCCCGCGGTGGCGATAACCACCAGTTGTTTTTCGATAAGGGCCCGGATCTCATCGGTTAGTTTTGCCACAGGTTCCTCCTTGAAGTAATGTCCCCCCTCCCTTGACTGGAGAGCGTCAGAGCCTGCCCTGAGCGAAGCCGAAGGGGTGAGGGTGAATCGTCGGCGCCATTGACACCGGGGGATGCTTTGGCTATTATACTCGAAATTTGGCTGTGCGTTAATCGACAGGGAGCAGATGAAACTAACAGACAGTAGCCCACAGCTTCTTCAGGAGTTGAATGCCTTGCGGCGCCGTGTGGCCGGTCTGGAGGCGAGGCAGGCCAGCTACCAACAAAGGGAAGGCGAATTACTGGAAAGCCTGGCCTTCCAGAAGGAGTTGGCCGATGCGGTAACCGGACTGCAATTCGCCACCGACAGCAGGTTGAGGTGCACTTTTTGGAACGGGGCCTGCGAACGTCTTACCGGCATAAAGGCCATTGCCGCATTAGGAAGAAAAATCGACACCATCTTTCCTGATTCGGAAACCGCCAGGGACGCCATCGGACAATACCTGGGGGTGTTGAAAACGGGGGAGTCGCAGAACTTTGTTATCAAGTTTCCTCTGAACGGCGAGGAGCAAATCTTGCGAGTCAACGCCTCTCCCATCAAAAGCGGCTTATCAATATTCGCCATCAATGTCACCGAGCGTTACCGGACCGCGGAAGCCCTGAAGGAGTCCGAAAATAATTTCCGGAATCTAATGGACAGCTCCCCGTTTGGCATCAGGATCCTGAACATCAAAGACGGAAACCGGCTGTATTGCAACCGGGCTTACCTGGACATGTTCGGCGTGGATAGCGTTGAGGAATTGAACAGCATACCGCTTGAAAAACGCCTGGCTCCGGAAAGCTATGCCGGCCACCTGCAAAGGCTCGAACAGAGAAAGCAGGGCCAGCCGCCGGTCCCATCCCAGGGTGAGGAAAGGCTCATCCGCAAGAACGGCGAAATCCGGCATGTTGCCGTCCATCGTAAGCCGATCATGTGGGGCGGGGGGTTGCACGAGCAAACTTACATCTATGATATTACCGATCGCAAGCTGGCTGAGGAGGAACTGAGGAAGACCAGCGATCTGCTTTCCAAGACCTTCAGTTCGCTGCGCGACGCGCTGTTTGTTGTCGATGCCGGCGACCGCACCATACTTACCTGCAATGAAGCCGCGGAGCGGATGTTTGGCTACCCCCGGGATGTGATGGTCGGGCGGAATACCGAGTTCCTGTATCCCAGCAAACAGGACTACGAGGAGAACGGCCGCAAATACTTTCTCAGCCTGGACGAGAAGGGAATATACCACGCCGAGTATCCCATGCGCCGGGCGGACGGGACAATTTTCCCCACTGAAACTCGCATTACCCCTATGATCGACGATTCGGGCGATCGCAGCCGCGTGGTGGCCCTGGTAACGGATATGACCGAGGAGAAGCAGGCCCGTGAGGCGCTGGCGCAGAGCGAGAAGCGCAGCCAGATGAAGTCCGAGATACTCTCCAACATGTCCCATGAGCTGAAATCGCCGCTGACCTCCATCAAAGGGATAATTGACAGCCTTTCTCAGAAGGACGTCAGCTTTGATAGCCAGACCCGGGACCTCATGCTGACCGCTATGTCTGAGGAGGTGGAACGGCTGATCCGCCTGGTAGAGGACCTGCTCCACATGAGCAAGATCGAGGCCGGCGTCTGGGCGCCCCGGAAGGCGGTCTCCCAGATAGGCGAGATTATCAGTGATGTGGTGGGCCGGCAGCGGCTGGTGCACCAGGGCCGAGTTTTTGAGCTGGAGATGGCCCCTTCGCTTCCCCCGGTGAGCCTTGACCGGTCCCAGATACGGCAGGTATTGACCAATCTTATTTCAAATTCGCTGGCATACGCAGACGCCGGCTCCCCCATCGGGATAAAGGCCAGGCTGATGGACCAGTGGGTGGAGGTAAGTGTGCGCGACCAGGGCGCCGGCATCTTGCCGGAGGAGCTGGACCGGATATTCGAAAAGTTTTATCGCGGCCCGAACCAGAGCCGGGCGCACGGCACCGGCCTGGGACTGGCCATCTGCCGGGCGATTATCAAGGCCCATGGCGGGCGGATCTGGGCGGAAAGCGAACCCGGCCGCGGGTCCACTTTTTACTTCAGGCTGCCGCTGGGGTAAGCCGAAACCGTGTGAAACCACGAATTAATACAGTACCACAGGCGGCCCTGCCTGTGAGAACGCCGGTACCACAGGCGGCCCTGCCTGTGAGACATGGCAACGGTGACGGAACCACGAATTAACACGAATGAACACGAAAACAGCCGCAGAGACGCGGAGAACATAGAGAAATCTATTCATCTTTATTCGCGTCCATTCGCGTTCATTAGCGGTTCATTCTGGTTCCCGTTTTGATTTATTGATCTTACCGAGGAGGTTTATTCTTGCTGGCCAAAGTCATGAGCTGCGCCGTGGTTGGGCTTGATGGGGCCATGGTAGATGTCGAGGTGGACGTTTCCCCCGGTCTGCCCCGCTTTACCATCGTCGGCTTGCCTGACACCGCGGTGCAGGAGTCCCGGGAAAGGGTGAGGTCGGCCATTCGCAACGCCGGTTGCAATTTCCCTATGAAGCGGATCACCGTCAACCTGGCCCCCGCCGACCTCAAGAAAGAAGGCCCGGCCTACGACCTGGCCATAGCCGTCGGCATCTTGCTCGCTTCCCAGCAGATTTCCTTCGAGGCTGATAGCACCCTTTTCCTTGGAGAACTTTCGCTGGACGGCGCCCTGAGGCATACCCAGGGGATCTTGCCCATGGTAGCCATGGCCAGGGCCAAATCCTTCAAGAACGTTTTTGTTCCTTCGATCGATGCCCGGGAAGCCTGCCTTATTGGCGGCATGAAGATATTGCCGGTCAATACCCTGGTAGAGCTGGTGGCCCACCTGAGCGGAGACGCCCCCATCACCCCCGGCGAGGAAGTAAATATCGCCGAGGCAGTCTTCAACCCGGTCTGGTCGTATGTCGACCAGGCCCACATCAAGGGCCAGGAGCACGTCAAGCGGGCGCTGGAGGTGGCGGCCGCCGGCGCCCATAATTTGCTTATGTGCGGCCCGCCCGGAAGCGGCAAGACGCTGCTGGCCCGCAGCGTTCCCGGCATACTGCCCAGGATGACTATCGATGAGTCGCTGGATGTTACCAGGATATACAGCGTCAGCGGCCTGCTGCCCCCGGATACCCCGTTGATCAAGCAGCGACCCTTCCGTTCGCCCCATTACACCATCTCCAATGCCGGGCTGGTGGGCGGCGGCCACTGGCCCCGCCCGGGGGAGATCAGTCTCGGTCACCGGGGCGTGCTCTTCCTGGA
>CAZFEA010000291.1:0-1156 GCA_964518085.1 uncultured Dehalococcoidia bacterium | reverse complement strand
GGCTGCGCGGGGTCGGCGCGGCCGGGCTGGAGGTGCTGCGCCAGCCCCTGGAGGACAAGGTGGTGACCATCAGCCGCGCCCAGGGCAGCATCACTTTTCCCGCCAATTTCATGCTGGTGGCGGCGATGAATCCGTGCCCCTGCGGCTACTACGGCGATCCGGTGAAGCAGTGTAGCTGCCCGCCGATGATGGTCTCCAGGTACCAGAAGCGCATCAGCGGGCCGCTGCTGGACCGGATAGACATCTTCGTGGACGTGCCGCGGATTGAATACGAGAAGCTGGCCGATGACCGGCTGGGGGAGAAGGGTGAGGTGGTGCGGGGGAGGGTGGAGGCCGCTCGCGAGATACAGCGACAGCGCTTCGCCGGGACCAGGCTCACCTGCAACAACGAGATGACGCCGGTGGAGGTGCGGCAGTTCTGCCCGGTGGACAGCGCCGCCCAGAGCCTGCTGCGGGCCGCCATGAAGCAGATGTCCCTCTCCGCCCGCGCCTTCCACCGCGTGCTCAAGCTCTCCCGCACCATCGCCGACCTTGCCGGCGCCGAGCAAATCCAGTCCCAGCACCTGGCCGAGGCGCTGCAATATAGGCCGAGGAGTTTGGTGTAGCTGTGAAGCCGCTGCATTTCGGTAGACATGCCCGGCGGACTGTGGTATTCTGGAAAATCAAGATTGAAGACGTACAATCAACAGTGTCAGAGCCTGATAGAGTTCTGGCGACCGAAAAGGGGAGGCTGAACGCCGTTAAGCAGTTCGGCGACCGTTTCTTGCGAGTCACTTACCGAGAAGAGGCTGACCACGTGGAGATTGTCACGGTAACGCCAAGAAAGAAGCCCTGGTAGGAGGTCATATGTTAATCACGTACGACAGCGAAGCGGACGTCTTGTATATAGAGTTGCGGCGAGTGCCTGCGGAGGATTCCACTGACATCGAGGAAGGGGTCACCGCCTTGCTGGACGGGCAGGGCCACATTGTCGGGCTCGAAATTATCGACGCCGGCGAGCGCCTGGGCAAAGAGCAGCTACGCTCAGTGACCCTGAAGGACCTGGCCTGGGAACCCGCTCTGGCCGGCAGCCAGCCATAGGCATCTCAGCCGAGTGTGTGATGACCGAGACTTGCTCTTGACAGGGTTTCTCCACCTGCACTTGAAGCAGCCGACG
>CAZFEA010000290.1:4398-4788 GCA_964518085.1 uncultured Dehalococcoidia bacterium | reverse complement strand
GGCCGCCGGCAGACTGGCCAGGCTGCTGTCCAGCACCAGCACCCGCCTGGGACTCGGCGAACCGGAACCGACCTCAACTCGGAACCAGGTCTGAGCAGTGACGTTGGGCGCGGTCAGCGCCGCCAGCCCGGCGGCGCCGGTAGCGCCGCTGGCCGCGGTGGCCCCCGTGGCCGCATTCACCAGGTTGACGGTGGCGCCCGCCACCGGGTTGGACGAGGCATCGAGCACCGTGACCGGCAGCCGGGCGCCCTTGTCCACGACTGCCACCACCGGCCCCGGCGGGCCGGCGACCCCGGACAGGACCGGCACGGCGAAGGTCGCTTTGCCCGTCAGTCCGGAGGCATCGATAGCCAGTACTTCGTAGTCGCCCGGGCCCAGCGTGGGCATGGT
>CAZFEA010000290.1:0-4388 GCA_964518085.1 uncultured Dehalococcoidia bacterium | reverse complement strand
CTGACCACCGAAGTAAATGCTTACCGGCGAACCCTCGGTAAAGTCTCGCCCGGTAAGTGTTACCGAACCCACCCCGGAGGAAGGAAATAGCGTCAGCTTGGCCGCACCGTTGTTCAAGCGGAAAAGCCCTGAGGCGCTCTTGCCCAGACCATCGGTGGCGGTTATGGTGTAGAAACCGTTGTCCCGCCAGGGGATGATGATGCTGCCGGTGAAAGCGCCACCGGTTGTGGTTATGATCGTTGCCGGGGTGGTGACCCGTACCTCATTATCGAACTTTATGGTAATCGGGGAGGCGGCGCTGAAGTTAAGCCCGGTAACATTGACCCTTATTCCCGGCCCGCCGGCAGGAGGATCAATGGTGAGGGCAGCAGAACCAGTAGATACTTCAAAGTTGGCGGAAACCAGCGCCACGCCGCCTATTTCGATGGTTACGATCTTTGGGCCGTTGGTAATGTTCTCCGACGGGAGCCTGAAGCTGCCGTTCACGATGCCGGTGGCGCTGACCACCTGGACTGAAGGCGTGGTTTCCATTACTACCCCATCGAATTTGACCATGGCCATGGCGTTGGGCGTCAGGCCCGACCCGGAGAAGCTGACCGTCGCCCCGGGGGGACCGATACTCGGGCTCAAGGTCAAGCTGCCCAGCATGGTGAACGTTTCGCTGAGTGCGGCACCAGTGGCAACACTGGTGAATGCCCGGTTCGCATCTATTACCGAATCGTTGGCCAAATAGGGGATGGGAGCGCCGGCGGCGATGTAGGCCCGGATGCGGAATGCCCCGGCAGGCCCATCCGGCGCCTTGAAGCTGATGCTAAAGGAACCGCGGCTGGTGGCGGTGATGCCGTCGCCGGCAATCTTGTCAGGGATTGTTCCGGCAGCAGATATAAACCTGACCTGGATGCCGATCTGGTCACCCGGGAACCCGGTGCCCCTCACCGTTATGGTGGTGCCCGCTCCGCCGGACGACGGGCTGCGGGTCAATTTGGAGTCGACACTCAGGGCGATTTTTTGCGTGTTCACCAGAGGGAACTGCGTCCTGAACGCGCCCACCGGAGTTTGCGCCGAAAAGATGGCAAACCGGTCGCCGCCCAAGACGAATACCTCGTGCAAGCCGCGTTTGCGGTCGGGCACGATGAAGTTGGTGCCCCAGGCGCCAGTGGTGTCGGCGCTGGCGCTGGCCACCACGTCGCCGGAGGCGGAGGGACTGGTCCAGTTGCGCTGCCCGGTGGTGGTGGACAGGTAGACGGTGACGGCCGAGCCGGCCGCAGCGGCGCCCCAGGTGCCAGCTAGCGCGACAGTATCGCCCACGATGCCAATCTGCGGCGATATGGTAGTTCGGTTGCTTTCGTCGGTAGCCTGTGCCAGGGCCGGGACCGGCAGCCCTGTGCCGGACATGACTATCACACTCGTCAATAAGAGGACCAGCGCCAGTCTAAGAACTTTACTCATCACGGCCGGATTCTCCTTTCGTACCCGTATCTCAGGCATTGTCAAACACAACCGTTTACTGCACGAACCCTCGGACCAGGCATGACATAGCTTTGGCGTGGAAACTCGCGGCGCTACCGCGCGGGACAGGGACCTTTTGATCAGGGACAGGAAACGAGGCGAATCTTCCACCCGGAAGGACAGCTTCTTGACTAACCCAAAACCGGAAAACCTTACCACGCCGGGGGGCAACTGTCAAGTCGGATTCACCCTTGACACCCTTGAACCTCGCTTGACAACCCTGGGATGATTTTACTAAGATTGCTTCCGAAAGTGTCATTGCGAGTCCGCCAGAGGCGGACGAAGCAATCCCGTCAGGGAGTAATCAACCCGGGGCGACAGGCTCGAATGCCTGTCGTACCGCCATCGCGAGAGAGTTCACCCTCACCCTGACCCTCTCCCGTCAAGGGAGAGGGTGAAACACTCCTATCGCCTGACCCTGGGCATACCCCTGACCCTCTCCCGTCAAGGGAGAGGGGACAATGCTTCGGCGCCCCTGGCAAACGAATCCGCCTCAGGCGGACTCCCGATCACAGTCTATTTTTGGCAGGAGAAGAAGCTATGTTTCGCAAGATGTCTCTGGTTATCGGACTGGTGGCCGCTGTCGCCACCCTCGCCCTGGCCTGCGGACGGACGGCAGGACCCGGGGCCGGCCCGGCCGGCGGCGCCGGCTGGCAGGAAAAATGGGACAAGACCCTGGCCGCCGCCAAGCAAGAAGGCAGTGTGCGCATGTACATCATCATGACTGCCCCGGTAAGAGAAGAGCTTTCGAAGGGGTTCAAAGCCAAATACGGCATCGACGTGGAATTCGTCGCCGCGCCCCCGGCTGAAATAGCCCAGCGATTCGTCACCGAGCGTACCGCCGGCCAGAGCCTGGCGGACGTTTTCAATGCCGGGGGTACCACCTTGCTTACGGTAATCAAGCCCAAGGGCCTGCTATCCCCCTTTACCCCCGAGCTAATCTTGCCCGAGGTCACCGATACCAAGGTGTGGCGCGACGGCAAGCTGCCTTTCGTGGATAAAGACGGCACCGTGGTAGGACTGATTTCGGCTTATGAGACGTATGCGTCGCGCAATACGGATTTGGTCAAAGAAAACGAGATCACTACCTTCAAGGACCTGCTGGACCCGAAATGGAAAGGCAAGATAGTCATGAACGACCCGACGATCCCGGGCGCCGGCGCGTCCTTCGTGGCCTTCCTGGTCCGCTCCTGGGGCGAAGAAGATACCAAGGCTTACCTGAAGGGTCTGGTGGGACAGGACCTGGTGGTTACCCGGGACTGGCGCCAGCAGGTGGAATGGGTGGCCAGGGGCAAATACCCCATCGCCATCGCACCCAACCCGGACAATGTCACCCAGTTCATGGCCATGAGCGCCCCCATCACGCCCATCAGAGCGAAAGAAGGCGGCGTCCGGCAAACAGTTTCGGCCGCCATAGCTTTACCGACAAATCCACCTCATCCCAACGCCCGGACCATCTTCGTCAACTGGCTGCTGAGCAAGGACGGCCAGACCGCCCTGGCCAAAGGATTCCGGCAGCCGGTCGCCAGGACCGATGTGTCCACCGAGGGCATCAACCCGATATTCTTCCCCCAGCCGGGTGACAAGGTCCTGCCGGAGGTTGAGGAACACTTCACCATTCAGGCCAAAATGTTCCCCGCGGTCAGGGAGATCATGGCGCCGGTCATCAAGTAGCAGTAGTGGCACGCTGCCGCGTGCCGGAAGACAGAAGACAGAAGACAGAAGACAGAAGACACCCCGCCCTTCTGTCTTCTTCGTCTTCTGACTTCTGTCTTCTTCGTCTTCTGACTTCTGACTTCTCTCTTCTGTCTTCTGTCTTCTATCGGCCCCAGGACGACCTGAGTTCCAGTAGCTCCTCCGCTGACAGCAGGTTCCTGGCCAGGGGCACCAGGGTGGTGTTCTCTTTTTCGATATGGCCTCGCAGCAGGATAATTATCTGGCTGGCGATGTCGTAAACTTCGTTTGCGGCGGCGCCGGGGTTGCCGTTGGCCGAGATTAGCGCGGCGCCGGCCTTTAGCCGGGCATATTTCTCCCATAGGTCGCGGTGTTCGGCCAGCAGGACTCCCGCCGGCCCGCCTTCCCCCTTAACATGCCTCTCCAGAATCGGGAAAAGGCCCTCTTCCTCTTTTCGGAAGTGGTCTTTCAGTTCACCTTCGAAGAAGCCCATTATCTGGCCGAGATGCTCCATGTCATTCTTCAACGAAGGCGCGGACTGGTCTGAGGGTGAGTTGGCCTTAACTTTCAGGCAAACCGTCGTAGCGCGGAGCAGGGCGAGCCTGGTCAACGCTTCCTCGTGCTCTTTTACCAGGCTGTCCAGGGGCGTGCCGCCGGCAGGCGTTTCCACCTTCTTCGGTTTCAGCGAATCGTACAGCTCGGCCCCGACACAGTCCTTTGCGTGGGGGCACCAGTCAATGCAGGAAGGTCGTTGTTCGCGAAAAACCCTGGTGCCACATTTGCTGCAGGGATAGTTCAGCTCATGAGTCCAGATCTCTACTTCTTCGCCGCAGTTGGGACAGGGATGATATTCGGGGGTAGGCTCCCGAACGGCTCGCGATCCGGGGCAGTGACTGCTGGTGCTCATTTAGAACCTCGTTACTCTTTCTACTATTCCAAGTCTAAGCTATAATAGCGTTACGGGATACGACTTTTGTCGCATAGGCTTCATGGATACAGCCGAGTTTTTCAGAACTATACCTTATTTTACCAAACTGAGCCCGGGGGAGATCGACCGTCTTGGCCGTGATACCACCGAGCAGCGGTTTGACCGCGGTGAGATCCTTTTCCTGGAAGGGGAACCATGCCTCGGGCTCTACGTGGTGAGAGAAGGCCAGGTTAGAATTTTTAAGACCTCACCCGATGGCAAAGAGCAGGTGCTCACC
>CAZFEA010000289.1:0-4804 GCA_964518085.1 uncultured Dehalococcoidia bacterium | reverse complement strand
GCGCGGTTTCCGCGCCTGGGGCCGGGCGAGGGGACCTCGCCGCTACGAAGGCCGCTTTTTCCGGGGAAGCTCAGCTTGAGAGTGGATACGGCAGAAACGCTAGCATACCGCTCGGGCCGTGTCAAGCTTGTGGGGACCTGGAGGAATCGCGGAGGAACTGTCCTGCCTATGCCCCAGTCCTCTTCCATTTCCCTGCGCCCAAATGCTCTATAAGATTGAGGTCCCTGAGGACCTGCAGTTGCTGCCGGATCTTGGCCCTGATATTCCTATTCTCGGGGTATTCCTTCTGAAAATCAGCCGCAAAGGAATAGACAAAGTCATTGTCAAATGTGCCTCCCGGCAGTTTACTGAACACAAGCTTTGACCACCCGAATAAGTCTTTCGGTGAAGGTTTCGGACGACGCAAGCCTTTACTTCTTACATGGAAGGCAATCATGAGATCCTTGAATGCCTTGTCCTTTTCAGACACATTCTTGAGGGCTTTCTTTCTGCGGCAAAGCTCCTGGTACAGATCGAGAAAGTCTTCGTCCGGCTCCACTCTTTTGGGATGGTATTTGAGTCTATTGTAGGCGTTGTGCAGATCGGCAAGGATTTCTTCATCAGCAGATACTTCCATCACTGCATTGACCTCAACATTATTCTTCAGGCCTCCCAGAGTCAAATTAGAGGAGCCTACAACAGCGACTGTTTGCAACCCAGCGCTGGACAAGTACATTTTCGGATGATAAATGGCCGCTGGCGCAAGGTCCGCGTAGCAATATAAGCGGATATTTTCTTCCCTTTTTCTCTGCTGATTTATGAAGCTCAATGCCTCAGGTTCGGTTTCCGATAAATCGAGCCCAACCAGGAATTCCGCGTATCCCCCCTTTTTCAAACTTGAATCAATGGCCCCGTGAATCGCGTCAAGACCTTTCTTGGACATGAAGGCAACTGCGATTCTTGTTTCTTCCGACATCTCGATGGCAGGTAAGAGAATAGACAAGAGGCTCTTCGATGTATTGTCAGCTATTGCAATATTCATAGCGGTGTTCACCCCTAACAATGTTTCTTAACTCCCGATTTACCCGACTAGCCATGTGCGGGCCAGTCGTCTTTTATCCGGTATGCCCTCCTCAGATTGGCGGTGGTGGTCCGGGCCAGTTCTTCCAGCGTGACGCCGCGGATTCCGGCCACCTTTTCGGCGATGGTTCTGAGGGTGGCCAGCTCCAGCCCCTGGGTAAGGGTGCGCCTGGCGGCGGCATCCGTCTCGAGGAGCAAACTGCCGGCAGGGACTTGCCGGATGACCTCCTCCAGCATTTCGCCGGGCTTTTTCACTATCTTGACCCCGATGGAAAGGAAGCACCCCAGACTGACCCAGTCTTCCAGGGCGGCAAGGTCTCCGGTAAAACCATGGATAATGCACCTTTCTCCCTTCATCCGGTTTCTTTCCAGGGCGGCGATAGTCTCATTCATCGCATGCTTGGTGTGAATCACCACCGGCAGGTCCAACCGGCGGGCTATTTCGAGTTGGGCATCAAAAAGCTGGAGCTGCAGGTCTTTCGTTTGCGGGAAGCACAGGAAGTCCAGACCGATCTCGCCAATGCCGGCAACGCGGTCCTTCACGGCGATCTTCTCGACCTCCGAGACCGCTCCCGCCAGCCGCTCGGCATGCCAGGGTTGAATCCCCACGGTAGCCCAAACGCCCTCGTGCTTCTGGGCGATTTCGATGCTTTTCTGCGAAGAGCGGAGGGTGATGCCGTTGGCAATGATCGTTCCGATGCCGCTGGCCCTGGCCTTGCCCAGCGCCGCCTCGAGGTCAGCCGGCCCGTAGCCTTCCAGGTGGGCATGGGCGTCACCCAGAGAGGCGTTATTCAGGTACGACAGGGACAAAGATCTCCTTTCGCAACCACCCGGGGCTACTCCGCTATTTCTGGTACAACTGGTACAGGTGGGCGACGATCATCTTGTTGACCATCGGCGCCATGCCTTCCCGGCCCTTAGGCAGCGGGAAGGGATCCGGGTTGCCCACCGCGGCCAGGGCCTGGTCCTGGTTCAAGCCCCTGGCGATGGCCGACTGTACCGCCTCGGTCCAACCTTTGACCACCGCCTCCTGCTGGGGAAGATACTCTTTGGTGCAGGCCTCGTCGCCGTGGCCCGGGACTATGAGGTCTACATCCAGGTGTCTTAACCGTCTCAAAGATTCGAGCCACTGCTCCTGGGGGACCGCGTCATGCAGCCAGGCTTTGGTCTTGTAGACAACATTGTCGCCAACGAAGACGACCCTATCGCCAGGGATGTAGACCGCCGTTTCACTGGCGGTGTGTCCGGGCAAATGAACCAGCTCAAGAGTGACATCATCGACATGTAAGCACATTCGCTCATTGAAGGTAATTTCCGGCGGCTTTATCCGGTAGCCTTCCATCTGGGGCCGGCCTTCGGGGTCCATCTCATTGGTGCGGTCGATCAAGGACTGCAACGGGAAAATGGCAATGCCCTGCCGGGTGCCTTCCTGGGCCACAACCGGGGCTTTGAAAAAGGAGTTGCCGGTGAAATGGTCGGGATGCGGCTCGGTGTTGATGATGTAGACGACTTCCCCGAGGCCTTTCAAATCCTCTTTCAGCCGGGCTATCTCCGTGGGTTTCTGCGGCGTGTCGATCATGACCACCCCCTTTCCGGCAACCACCAGGCCCACGTTGCAGCCGCGAAGGCCGGTTACCATGTACACGTGTTTGCTGATCTGTTTCATCCTGGGTTACCTCCTCGTTATTAATCTGTTTCCGGTATCACAGGCGTCCCTGCCTGTGAAAGTTGGACCACAATGCAGGGGCGAACCTGCATCTTCGCCCGCGGGCGGACACTCAAGTCCACCCGTATGATTATGGCCATCCAACAGGTTTGAACATCGGCAATGTGTATTCCTCGGTGATGTCCCGGAAGACAACTTCCACCGGCATGCCGATCTTAACTTCTTTCGGGTCGCAGCCGATGACATTGCTGGTCATCATTGGCCCCTCATCAAGCTCGATCAAGGCATATACATAGGGCAACTCGGCCTCAAAGCCGGGGTGAAACGCCCGGTAATGCACATTGAAGGTAAATACTTTTCCTTTGCCGCTGGCCGGCGTCCACTCCAGGTCGCCGAAATAGGGCTTGTTGTCGTGGTTCAGGCAATAGGCCGGTGGCCAGTACCAGGCGCCGCAGACCTTGCAGCGAAACAGCCTGAACTCGTGCTTCTTAAGGGCGGCGAAGAAGGGCGCCATGTCCTCATCCACCGATGGCAGTGGCTTATTCCATACTTTTGGCATTATGTTCTCCTTCTGGATTTTGCCAGAAAATAAGGGTGGCACAGGCGTCCCTGCCTGTGAACCTTTGGCGGCACGTGCAACGTGCTGCTAAGAAACCCTATCTGCCCAGAATCATGCAGGTATGCGTGGAACACATGCCCGGCAGCAGTTCGCCGCCGTGGCCGGTGACCATGCAAATGTTGACGTCTTTCACCTGCCGCTCGCCGCCTTCACCCCGTACCTGGATTATGCCCTCCCGTATTCCGGTCAGGTCCTGGAGATGATGGGAGGAAAGCAGGCCGCCGCCGGTGTTGACCGGTACGCTGCCGCCGGGACCGATGGCTCCCGACTCGACAAAGGGACCGCCTTCGCCCTTCTTGCACCAGCCGTAACCCTCGATCTGGAGCAGGACCTCGCCGGTGAAACAATCATATAGCTGGGCGCAATCAATATCCTTCAGTTGGATTCCCGCCGCCTTGAAGGCCTTCTCCCTGGCCGGCTCGATGTCGAGGGCGGTGTAGTTGGTCTTCTTCCACCATTTTTCCCTGATATGCTCGCCAAAGCCCATACCCAGCAGGTATGCCGGCGGTTTCTTGCAGTACCTGGCCCTTTCGGCGGTGGTGACAATGAAAGCCGTGCCGCCATCGCTCTGCAGAGAGATGTCCAGCAGGTGGTAGGGCCAGGCCAGGAAAGGTGAATTCTGGTGGTCTTCGATAGTGATGGGTTTGCCGTACATGGTGGCGTGGGGATTCTGGCACGCCCAGGCCCGTTCGGCCACAGCGATGGCGCCAAGCTGGCGGCTGGTGGTGCCGTACTCATACATGTGACGGGCGGCGAAAAAGCTGTGATGGCTCATGGCCCGGTTGTCGCCGAAAGGAGCGCCCCAGTTGCCCGGCCGCGACCGCGTTTCCGGGTGCCGCGTCTTGACGTGCCCGGATGACCAGGCGTCACTGCCGTGGGCGATGAGGACATAGTTGGCGATACCCTGTTCGAGAAAAGACAGGGCTGCCGCCAGGGCATAAGATCCGGGAGCGCCGCCGCGCCCGATGTGGAAGTAGAAGTTCACCGGCAGTCCCAGGATGCGCGGGAAGCCGTCCACCCAGTCCCCACCCGAACCTCCTCCGGCTTCCAGTTTGGCGTTGATGGCGCCATCAATGTCGGTCCTTTTCAAGCCGGCATCTTCGATGGCCAACCTTGCCGCCTCGGTCTGCAGCGTCCGCGCGCTGTAATCAGGCAGGCGGCCGACTTTTGTTGCCCCCACCCCGACAATGGCGTATTTTCTGGCAAAACCGCTCAAGGCGTACCCCCTTTTTAACAAATCAAGAAGTAGAATGGAACCACGAATGAACACGAATAGACACGAATAAATCCTATTCCTCTGTGGCTAATCCATTCGTGTTCCTCCGAAAATGTCGCCGTCTCCCCCTTTGAAAAAGGCAAAATCCCCCTGTATCCCCCTTTTGCGAAAGGGGGAGGTAAACTGGATCTCCTCGCGATGATAGGCCATTTTCATCCTTGATGATGCTCGCTTGCGAGCATGG
>CAZFEA010000288.1:1935-4820 GCA_964518085.1 uncultured Dehalococcoidia bacterium | reverse complement strand
TCAAGCCCTGGTTGGGTTTGATAAATCAAACCCCTACGGTACGGATTCACTATGACTTATTGCCTTTGTACTAATTATTCGCCGCAGGCAGGGCGAAATAGAAGGTTGACCCTTTTCCCGGTTGAGATTCGACCCAGATGCGCCCGCCCTGGGCCTCGACCAGGCGTTGACAGACTACCAGGCCCAGGCCGATACCCTTGGTACTCTCCCGGGATGGCCCCACCCGCTCGAAAGGCTGAAAGAGCCTCTTCAGTCCCTCTTCGGATATACCGACTCCGTGGTCGGTGATGGCAAACACTGCCATGTCGTTGTTGCGGTGCACCGAGACGCAGACCTCACCGGGAGGAGAATATTTGACTGCGTTGACCAGCAGGTTGTTCAGAATCACCCTGATTTTGACAGGGTCGCCCCTCACCTGGACCGAAGCGGGACAGGTCACGGCAAACCGGTGTCCGCCGGCCCGGGTCTTGACTTTTTTCAGCACATCCTGGACCATCTGGTATGGGTTACCGGTCTCCAGCTTTGTATCCAACCTGTTGGCCTGGGCCCGGGCCAGATACAGGAGATTTTCGACCAGGTCAGAGAGTTCTTCGGCCTCGGCGGCGGCATCCTGGATGAGCTGCAGCTTTTCATCATCGGAGAGCATTCCGGTGGCGCCCAAAATGGTGCGCAAGCCGCCTATGATCACCGTGAGGGGGGTCCGCAGCTCGTGGGATACAAAACTTATGAATTCATCTTTCGACCGTGCCACCTGCCGCTCCAGGCGGAGCTCCTCCTCCCTGGCTTGCAGCGCCGCCTGAATACGTTGCTTTTCCAAACGTACCCGCGCTTCGTTTATTTCCCGCTGGATCGCAGGAGCCAGGCGTCTCAGCTTGTCTTTCATGATATAGTCGCTGGCGCCCGCTTTCATGGCCTTTACCGCTTCTTCCTCGCCGATCTGGCCGGAGACCATGATGCACGGCAACCCGGGTTTTTTGTCCATGACCAATTTCAGGGCTTTCACACCTGAAAATCCCGGTATGACATAGTCGCACAGGACAATGTCCCATGGTTGATCGAGGGCGCCGGCCAGGGCCTGGGCGTCGTCAACCCTCAGGTGGGAGATGGCGTATCCGGCTTTGTCAAGTTCCCGGATGACCAGGGCGACATCGTCTTCCGAATCTTCAACGAAAAGTACTTTGAGCTGCTGTTTCATTACCTTGACCTGAATTCATCTGACCTAGCCCGGACAAGCCGGAACCAGGAAATACTGTATGGCAGAACTCCATCGATAGCACACAACTATTGTTTAGGGACTAAACTAGGGGGGGTTCGTTCAGCACTACCCAGTACAGGCCCAAAAGGCGGATCGCCTCGGCAAAGGCATCAAACTTCACCGGCTTGCGCACGTAGCTGTTGGCCCCAAGACCATAGCTCTCTATCCTGTCTTTCTCTTCGGAGGAGGAGGTGAGGACGACCACCGGCAGCGTCCGGCACGTTTCGCTGGCTCGAACCCTGCGTAGCACCTCCAGTCCGTCAACCCTCGGCAATTTGAGGTCCAGCAGGACGACCACCGGGCGCTTTTCGGGAGCGCACCCCCGCCCGTCCTTACCCAGGAGGTATTCCAGCGCCTCTACCCCATCCTCGACGGTTACCACCTGGTTGGCTACGTTGGCCTTTTTCAAGGCCCGCAGTGTCAGGTCCCTGTCGTCCGGGTTATCCTCAACCAAGAGAATGATCTTATCGCTCATGATGGTCCTCCTCTGGACTGTCTAACTGAGAACAAAGTAAAAGGTGGCGCCACGGCCGGTTTCGCCTTCGGCCCACACCCGTCCGCCATGCCGGTGGACAATGCGCTGGACTGTCGCCAGCCCGATTCCGGTGCCGGGAAACTCATTGGCCTTGTGCAGGCGATGGAAAGGCAAAAAAAGCTTTTCGGCGTAGGTCATGTCGAAACCGACCCCGTTATCCCGAACAAAGTAGGTAAGCTGGCCATCGCGTTCGGCGACGCCTACTTCTATCCGGGGCGATGGCGCCTTTCCGGTGAACTTCCAGGCGTTTTCCAGCAAGTGCCGCAGCATAAGGCGAAGGAGCCGGCTATCCCCCCGGGCCACCAGCCCCGGCGCAACGGTATATTCGGCCTGGCGCTGCGGCTCAGCCTGCTGCAATTCTACCAGTATCTCTTGCGCCAGCGCGGTCAGGTCGACCGGCTCCCGGCGCACCTCGGTTCGCGTTACCCGGGAAAGCTCGAGCAGGTCATCAATCAACCTGCCCATCATCTCGCACGAGGCCTGTATGCGCGTCAAATACTGTCTGCCCTGCTGGTCAAGCTGGTTGTTGTAGTCTTCGATGAGGGCCTGGCTGAAGCCGGCCATGCTTCGCAGGGGCGCCCTCAGATCATGGGATACCGAATAGCTAAACGCTTCCAACTCCCGGTTGGCCGTTGCGAGCTGAGCCGCGGCGGCCTTAATGAGTTCGGAGGCCCTTTTGAGCTCGGTTATGTCCTGCAGACACACCAGGACCTGCCTGGCCGGAATTGATAGAAGGGCAGTCGAAACCAGAAAGCTGAATTCGGTACTTTTTCCGTCACACGTCACCGGCAGACGCCACTCCACGTCACGGTGGCTGTTACCGGTCTCAAAAGTATCGAGCACGCTCAGGCGGATTTCGCAGGCCTGGCAGGAGAGACCGAAGCCGCACCCCCTCGGGTCATCCATGGAATGAAGACAGCCGATAGCCTCACCGCCTGTTTTCCCGACCATATCCCCCTGGCAGCGCTGGAGGAACCTCTCGGCCGCCGGGTTGGCCTTGACGATGCGGCGGTCCCGGTCCACGGTGAACACCAGCAGGGGTATGCTCGACCAGATCGCGGAGAGTTCAGCCTCCCTTTCGCCCAGGGCTTCTTG
>CAZFEA010000288.1:0-1835 GCA_964518085.1 uncultured Dehalococcoidia bacterium | reverse complement strand
ACGCCCCGGTAATCTTCTCCTTCAAAGATGTCTTCTTTCCCCGATGCCGCCGCAACTGCCGGCACTTCATGGCTGGTCAAAGGTATTCTCAGCTTCAGTGCGGTACCCTTCCGGTGTCGAAGTTCGTTCAGGAATAGCACATCGTCGCCGTCGCGGCGCACCAGTAGCGTCTCTGCAGTCTCGCTGGGCATGGGCCAGTTCTGGACCAGTGGGTCGAGATACTGGTTGGAACCGGTGGACAAGACGACGGCCGCCAGGGCTTGCGCCCGGTCTTCGTCACGGAGGAATAGCGGCGCGATCACGTCCAGGCGCGGGTGGTCCGAACCTGCCGGCTGGTATAAGTCCACAATGCGCGGCTTGCCTTCCCGGAAGGCCATGCCTAGCTGGGACAACGCGGTTTCGCTCAGAGTGCCGGTGTCGTTGCTGCGCAATAGTACCTCGCCGTCCGGTCTTACCAGCAGGACGTCCTCGTATAGGTAGCGCCTCTGCACCGTTTCCAGTGTTGTCCTGATCCTGGCGCCCAGTTCGGGATTTCCTGAAGTCATCCATTCCACCAGTCCAGCGACATTCAGGGCGCCGGCCATAACGTCGGCATCGGCCAGCCTGTCCTGCCGCCACCCGGCTATTTGGTTCGCCTTTAGCTGGGCGATCGCGGTCAGTTCGTTTTGCACCCGCTGCCGGATTTGCTGCTCCTGGGCGCGGTACCAGAAATAGCCTCCAGCGATAACCGCCAGGACCAGCGTTACCAGCGCCAGAGACAATCTATTAAGGGGGAAACGCATTGATTTTTGTCCTGGTCCCGCGCTTTGCCGCCGGCCCGGGGCAGCGGCTGCTGGTTGGGACTCATGGCATTCCCATCAATCGACGAAGGTGAGGATGGCCTGCTTTTTGCTACCAGTATAGTTGATATCAACCATAGGGTCAACTTTGTATGACAAGCCTTCTTACGCTATGCCGCCTGGCCCATCGGCTCTCAGGGTAAAGTAAAAAGTGGCCCCTTTTTCTACCGCTGCGTCGACCCATATGCGTCCGCCGTGCCGCTGAATTATCCGCTGGACGATTGTCAGGCCGATACCGCTCCCGGGAAACTCGTCAGCCGTGTGCAGGCGGTTGAATGGTTTGAATAGTTTCTGCGCATATGCCATATCGAGACCTGCACCATCGTCCCGAACGAAATAGATGCGGCTGCCATTCGTCTCGCTGGAGCCGAATTCTATTCTGGCGGTAGGGTGTTTCGAAGTGAACTTCGAGGCGTTGTCCAGCAAGTTGTCGAGAGCAATGCGCAGCAAGTGAGCGTCTCCCCCGGCGGTCATCCCCTCCCGTATTATGAATTCCACCTGCCGACCCGGCTCGGCAGCCCGGAGTTCCCCAGCCTTCTGCATGGCCATGGCGCTGAGGTCGACGGTTTCTAACTTCATCTGGTGTGACGCGATGCGGGACAGGCGGATCAGATCATCTATCAGATTATCCATGTGCCGGCTGGCTGCCTGTATCCGGCGAATGTAATCCAGGCCGTCGGCTGTTAGCCTGCCGGCACAGTCTTCTACCAGTGCCTGACTGAGGCCATGAATGCTACGTAGCGGGGCGCGCAGGTCATGGGCTACCGAATACGAGAAGGCATTCAACTCTTCGTTGACAGCCGCCAGACGCATGGAATAATCCTGAAGTACCCGGTTAGCTGCCTGGCGGCTCGCCTCGGCTCGCTCTAGAACCCGGGCAAAAACCCACATCGGTAATGCCAGCGCGACGATGTACACGGCGGCCTCCAGTGCAAGCCCGAACTCGGCCGAGAACGCCCCTGCCTGTTCACCCCATCCACTGCGTCCCCCAACCAC
>CAZFEA010000287.1:0-4831 GCA_964518085.1 uncultured Dehalococcoidia bacterium | reverse complement strand
TGTATCCCCCTTTTGCGAAAGGGGGAGGTAAACTGGGTCTCCTCGCGATGATAGGACATTTTCATCCTTGATGGTGCGTCTCAGGCGCATGAGCGATTGTCACCAAAATACCGGTCTCACAGGCGGGGACGCCTGTGAGACAACGTTTTCATTGCATAGTGGTGCTCCCTGGCGAGCATTAATGAGTGTTTAAGGATACAAACTATGTCTCATAGACCAAGACACAGGAGGCCGGCGCATCAACGGGAATTCAGGCGGCGGGAACCGGTTGGGGAGCCTGACGAACGAGAAGTCACGGCGCCGGGGCAGCCGGTCGGGGCGCCGCTGATTGCCAGGACGGTGGCGGCCACCCCTCTCCGGACGATCGCTCCGGCTCCCGCCCAACCCGCTGTTGACTATGCGGCCCTCAAGCGCGAATTGGGACGCATTGCCGTCATCGCGGGGAGCATGTTTGCCATACTGATAATCCTGTCCTTCTTCTTGCGGTAGCCGGCGCGGTGGAATACGAAGTCATCATCGGCCTGGAAGTGCATGCGCAGCTCCTTACCAGGAGTAAGATGTACTGTGGCTGTTCGGCAGACTATGCCGCCGCTGCCCCAAACACCCATGTTTGCCCTATTTGCCTTGGTATGCCGGGCGTCTTACCCACGATAAACCGGCAGGCGGTAGAGTACACCATGATGACCGCCCTGGCCCTTAATTGCTCGGTGCAGGGAGACACCAAGTTCGACCGTAAGAACTATGCCTATCCCGACCTCATGAAGGGTTACCAGATTTCACAGTATGACCAGCCCATCGGCAAAGATGGCTGGCTGATGATTGAAGCCAGCGGTCAGAAGAAGAGGTTGGGCATCATACGGGTGCACCTGGAAGAAGATGTGGCCAAGCTTGCCCATCGCAACGACGCCTTTGAGGCCTATAGCCTGGTGGACGTGAACCGCGCCGGGGTGCCCCTGATGGAGGTCGTGGGGTGTCCTGATATCCGTTCTGCGGAGGAGGCCCGGCAGTACCTTATGAAGCTGAGGACAATCTTGCAGTACTTGGGGGTGTCAACTGGCAATATGGAGGAAGGGAGTTTTCGCTGCGACGCCAATATCAGCCTCAGGCCTCTGGGCGCCCAGGGACTTTCGCCGAAGGTTGAAGTCAAGAACATGAATAGCTTCAAAGCCGTATTTCGCGCCCTGGAATTCGAGGCGCAGCGGCAGAGAAAACTCTGGGACTGCGGCGAAAGGGTTGTCCAGGAGACCAGGGGATGGGTTGATGAAAAAGGGGCTACCGTCAGCCAGAGAAGCAAAGAGCAAGCCCATGACTATCGTTATTTCCCCGAGCCCGATTTGCCTCCCCTGGTTTTAGGCGCCGAATGGGTCCAGGAAATCGGCAAGGGACTTCCTGAACTACCCGAGCACCGCCACCAGCGCTTCATGGCCGAATACACACTTTCTGCCTATGACGCCGAGCTACTGACCGGGTCCAAGCCAATGGCCGACTACTTCGAGGCCTGTCTGAATGAGGTGAGGCCGTCGCTTTCCGATGCCGAACTGAGGAAAAAGGCCAAGACTGTAGCCAACTGGATGCTTGGGGAGTTCAGCCGTCTCTTGAACGCCGCCGGCGTCGAGATAACCTCGGCCAAAGTAAGCTCGCAGCAACTAAATGAGTTGCTGAAAATGCTGGAAGGCGGTAAGATTAGCGGCACGGCGGCCAAGACAGTTTTCGAAGAGATGTTCCGCACCGGTAAGCCGGCGAGCGAGGTAGTGGCGGCCCTTGGGCTGGCCCAGCTCAGTGATTCGGAGGAGCTTGCCAGGGTGGTGCGCGAGGTACTCGACAAGAATCCGCAGGCAATTGCCGATTTCAAAGCGGGCAAAGAGCAGACCCTGGGATTCCTGGTGGGCCAGGCTATGAGGGCCACCCGGGGCCGGGCCAACGCCAGAGAACTTGGCGAAATGATCAGGAAGGCACTGGGCGTCAGGCAGTAAGGCAAAAGGGAAAAGGGAAAAGGGGGGTAAAGGGAAAAGGGAGAATACGCAGGGGCAGACCGCGCATCTGCCCGCGGACGAAAACACAGGTTCGCCCTTGCGTGTCCGGACTTCGGCGCGGCGCGCCGCGCCGCTACCCGGTACGCTGGCAATAACAACTGGTTGGGAGTAAAATATAGTCCATGGCTACTTACATTCAAATAGCACAACTAGTACTTTCGCTGGTGCTGACGCTGGCTATACTGCTCCAGGTGAGGGGCGGTGGGCTGGGGGGCATTTTTGGCGGCCAGGAAACGGTTTTCCGGACCAAACGGGGCCTTGAGAAAACGCTTTTCCAGGTCACTGTTGTCATGGCTATACTGTTCGTCCTGATCTCCATATTTGGTGTGAGGGTCGTCTCCGGCGGCTGAGGCGCGGTGCCGTGGCTCGCGTTATCACCCTGACGACTGACTTTGGACTGGATGACGTTTATGTCGGGGTGCTTAAGGGCGTTATCCTGGGCGTCAATCCGCGCGCCCGAATCATTGACCTCTGCCACTCCATAGAGCCGCAGAATATCGCGCAGGCGTCCTTCTTGCTGGCCGGCGCCGTCCGCTACTTTCCTCTCGATAGCATCCACCTTGTGGTGATCGACCCTGGCGTCGGCGCCGTCCGCAAGGCGCTGGCCGTGAGGACCTTCCATCCCCCGGCCTTTTATGTCGCTCCTGACAATGGCCTTCTCAGTTTCCTGGTCCCTCCGTCGGCTGCCGCCAGTCCCTCCGGATCTGTCTCGCTAAGCGGCATGGAAGACCAACTCCTGGCCTATGAAATCACCGACAGCCGTTTCTGGCGCAAGCCCGTCAGCGCCACCTTTCATGGGCGCGATGTATTTGCCCCGGTGGCGGCGTGGCTGTCCCGCGGGCATTCCGTCAGCGCTTTCGGGCCGCGTGCTGATTCGATGGTGTACCGGCCGCTGGTGGAACCGGAACGGCTCAGCGATGGCCTTCTCAAGGGGAGGGTGATGCACATAGACCATTTCGGCAATGTGATCACCAATTTCAAAGCAGTAGAGTTGGAAGGTAAAGGGATCGAGGTAGAGATTGCCGGCCGCCGCATTCAGGGTCTGGCGCCCACCTACTCGTTGGGCCATGACCTTATGGCGCTGACCGGCAGCAGCGGCTATGTTGAAATTGCCTTCAAAAACGGCAGCGCCGCAAAGATGCTGAATGCCAGGATCGGTGATGATGTCCTGCTGAGGAAGGGAACCGCGTAGTGGCACGCTGCCGCGTGCCGTGGCTGGTCACTATGGCATATCATCCTGTCCGGCACGGCGCGCCGTGCCGCTACGGGGTGGATGGGCTAGCCGCCGTCCCGACTAGTCGGGACTCTGGATAGCCCCTACGGAGAGGGGTGCTTGTCGTATTTCCACCGGGGACCCTGGGGGGTATCTTCGATGGTCACGCCCAGACCGGTGAGGCCGGTCCGGACCTTGTCCGCCAGGGCGAACTGCTTTTGGGCGCGGAGGTCATGGCGGACGGAAAGCAGCAGGTCGATAAACGGGGCGGCTTCGGCAGGCTTGGCCGCGCCGGCCGCCACCTCGAGCTTCAGACCCAGCACGCCGGCCATCTCGAGGAGCGCCGACCGGGCGGCTTCCACATTATTACCGGCTTCGCGATTCCTGTTGATTTCTTTGGACAGATCGAACATGGCGGCGATGCCCTGGGCGAAATTGAAGTCATTGTCGCCGCCATCAATGAAGCGCTGGCGATAGGCGTCCAGGTCTATTCGTGCCCCGGAACGGCCGTCACCACTGGCTGCCACTTTTCTCGCCGACTCGGTCAGCCTTTCTGCGCCGCGAGCGGCGGCGTGCAAAGCTTCCTGGGTGTAGGTCAAAGGAGTACGGTAGCCTGAGCTGAGTATGAAAATCCTCAGGGCGTCTGCGTTCGAAGTCTGCAGCGCCTCTTTAACGGTTACCAGGTTACCGAGCGACTTGCTCATCTTTTCTTCACCCAACTGCAACATCCCGTTGTGCAGCCAGTACCGGACGAAAGGCCTGACGCCGGTGAAGGCCTCCGATTGGGTTATCTCGTTCTCGTGATGGGGGAAAACCAGGTCCTGGCCCCCGCCGTGGATGTCGATGGATTCGCCGAGGTATTTGAGCGACATGGCGGTGCACTCGATGTGCCAGCCGGGGCGGCCATGACCCCAGGGGCTTTCCCAGTAAGGTTCACCCGGTTTGGAGTTCTTCCAGAGGGCAAAATCCATGGGGTGTTCCTTGCCCGCTGCCTCGGCGGCTTCGCTAATCATGTCCTCGAGCGAACGGCGGCTGAGAGCGCCATAGCCGGGGAAGCTCTTGACGCGAAAATAGACGCCGTCCTGGCCGACATAGGCATGGCCTTTCTGGATCAATCCGGCGATGACCTCCAGGATCCTGGGAATCTCTTCGGTGGCCCTGGGGTAGACATCGGCCCGCATTATGTTGAGGGCATCCATGTCTTCGAAGTAGCGCTGGATGAAGCTGTCGGCCAGTTCGTGGGGCGCCTTACCCAGCCGTTTGGCGCGGTTGATTATCTTGTCGTCAATATCGGTGAAGTTCTGTACGTAGCGGACCTTGTAGCCACGAAATTTCAAATAGCGCCGAACGGTATCAAAAAAGACGTAGCTCATGGCATGGCCGAGATGGCAATCGTCATACGGCGTCACGCCGCAAACGTACATTTTGACGGTATCTGAAGATGGGACGAAATCTTCGACGCGGCCGGAAAGGGTGTTGAATATCTTCAATGTTTACGTTCCTGAATTCAGTCCGCTTCCCTCTCCCTCGATGGGAGAGGGTCAGAGCTTGCCCTGAGCGAAGCCGAAGGGGTGAGGGTGACCCC
>CAZFEA010000286.1:0-4848 GCA_964518085.1 uncultured Dehalococcoidia bacterium | reverse complement strand
GAAATGATGTCGGTCTCCCCCTTTGAAAAAGGGGGATTAAGGGGGATTTAGACATCCCCACGGAGTTTGGCGGAAGCCTATATTTCCCGGTGCTTGACAGAGATGCGTTCAAGCCAGTAGTATTCAGAATACTTCGAACAATACCGGGGGTGCAAAATGAGCTGGCAACTGGACTACAGTGTTCTGGAATCAATTATGCCCCTGAAGGGAAACACTATCTCGGTGACCTATGCCGAAAGGCCCGGAGAGGGTCTGGACAAGCGGCTGCGCATCTGCCAGGCCATGCAGTCGGCCAGGAAAGGGCATTCCTTCAATGTCACCGCGCAAAACCAGGTCTGTAAGGGCGGCCACTACTTCTGCGGTTTTCTGCCGGAGCCGGCGCCAGGACACGAGGAGTTTCTCGCCAACGAGGAGCACATCTTCGCCTCTGTGGCGGCGGCCAAACGGAACCTGTTCAGCGGCCCGCCGATGCCCAGCGCCGGCGCTGGGTGCATTTTCATCGCCCCACTGGAGCAAACCACCCATCAGCCGGACCTGGTACTCTTTTTCTGCCAGCCCATCCATGCCAGCCAGCTACTGGGGTTGACCGTTTACCGGTCCGGTCCGGTGCGGCAGGTCTATGCTACCGGGGCTACCTGCCGGGCGGCCATCGCCCATCCCCTGATGACCGGTGAACCTCAGATAAGCTTTGTTGATATGGCGGCGCGAAGGCGCTACGGCTTCAAGCCCGAGGAGCTGATCGTAGCCCTGCCCTTGCGGTGGTTTGAGGAAGCGATCAAGAATCTTGAGGCCAAGAAGAAGCTGCCGCGCTATGACCCGTTGAAGCCTGATACCGGTACCTGGGATACGGATGTGAATGGCTGAAGTCAGGTTTGTTGATACTACCCTGAGAGACGGCGAGTCGTGTATCTGGGGCAAACGGATGACGACGGAGATGATGCTTCCCATGGCTTCGCGGATGGACCTGGCCGGGTTCGAGGCGATGGAGGTTGATACCTTTGTCAACATGAAGATGCGGGTGCAACGACTGAAAGAGGAACCGTGGGCCAGGATCCGCCTGCTCGCCCGGAAAGTTACCCGGACGCCCCTGATGATTATCAGCGGGCCTACCCTGGCCAGCTTCAGCGAACCGGCGCCGCCCGAAGCAATAACCAGAATGTGCGCCGAGCGGCTGGCGGCCAATGGCATCAGCCGCGTCCAGGTGATCGGCTTCATGAACGACCTGAAGTTCAAGGTCCCCGAAGTTATCCGTTTTTCCCGGGACGCCGGCCTCGAAGTGGTGATAGGGCTGGTGTTTGCCATATCTCCCAGGTATACGGATGAGTACTATGCCGGGAAAACCGTGGAGGCGCTGGCTCTCAAACCGGACCGGATATACCTGAAGGACCCCATCGGATTGCTCACCCCGGAGCGTATCGGGACGATCATCCCGGCCATCAGGCAGCGCTGCGGTAGTACACCGTTAGAGCTGCACAGTCACTGTACCACCGGCCTGGCGCCTCTCTGTTACCTGGAGGCTATTAAATTGGGGGTCAGCGTGGTCCACACGGGGATCCCTCCGCTGGCCAACGGCGCGGCCCAACCATCGGTATTCAATGTGTCCGGCAACGCCCGCCTGCTGGGCTATTCCACGGGACTGGATGAGGAGGTCATCAAGGGCATAAGCAACCATTTCCACATCATCGCCCAAAGGGAAGGATTCCCGGTCGGAGCGCCTGTGGAGTACGATCATGCCCAGCATCTGCATCAGGTCCCCGGGGGAGTGATTTCAAATTTGAAACGGCAACTTATGGAAATGAAAATGGGACACAGGCTGGCAGAAGTCCTGGAGGAAACGACCCGGGTGCGGAAGGACCTGGGATACCCGATGACCTATACGCCGTTCTCCCAGTTCGTGGTAACCCAGGCAGCCATGAACGTAGTCCTGGGCGAAAGATATGGGGTGGTCCCTGATGAGATGATCAAGTACGTCCTGGGTTACTGGGGCGATGAAATAAGCTCCTGGGTGGAGCCGGAAACCAGGGCCAGGATCCTGGACCGGCCCCGCGCCAGAGAACTGGCAAGGCAGACACCATACGAGCCTACGGTCCAGGAAATGAGGCAGAAGCTGGGTGGTCCAGGGATTCCGGACGATGAACTCCTGATGCGTTACCTGATGGGGGGCGAGGAGCAGCTGAGGGGCCTGCGTCCGGTGGATGCCATCAAGGAATATTCCACTTGTAGTAATCCGTTAATGTTCCTTATCCAGGAATTGTTAGGAATGAGGAATACCCACCCGCGTTACGTCAACATCGAGACGGCGGGTTTGAAGCTGGAGCTGGCCAGGAGGCGGGACTGAACCGGTCGGGGGCGATATTCCCGATGATTCGAAGTTCGTTCTACGCCGGGGAAAACCCGCGTACATAAGTAGTGCTATCCAACGCGGACGAGCCGTGACGGTGTTCCGGTACCACAGGCCGCCGTGCCTGTGAGCGATGGCGTAGCGCCAAAACACGCTTGTCTGGCGAACCCCAGCGGCCTATAATTGCTGCAAATGGCGCTTCTTTTTGACGAGATCGGCTATTGGTCAGAGATAAAGCTCGATATCATCAAGAATTACGCGCTAGAATATTCCAAGATCCTGTCGAATCAAAAGAATCCTCGACTTCATCATGCCTTTATCGACGCATTTGCTGGCTCTGGCAAGCACCGTTCCAAGACCACTGGCTCTGAAGTGCCAGGCAGCCCGCAAATTGCCCTCGATATTGAGCCGCCATTCAAAGAGTACTTCTTCATCGACATTGACGGCGCAAAGGTGGCTGAGTTGCGAAAGATTGCGTCCGCCCGACCGGGAGCGTATGTCTTTCAGGGCGACTGCAATGCCGTTTTGCTCGAGAAAGTCTTTCCCATGGTCAGGTATGAAGATTACCGGCGCGGCCTTTGCCTTCTGGATCCGTATGGGCTTGACTTGCGTTGGCAAGTTATAGAAACTGCGGGCCATATGCGCAGCATTGACATGTTTCTGAACTTTCCGGTCATGGATATGAACCGGAACGTGCTGTGGAAAAACCCGGCAGGTGTGGATCAATCGGACATTGAGAGGATGAACGCGTTTTGGGGGGATGATTCCTGGAGAGCAGAAGCCTATCGCAAACAACCAAATCTCTTTGGAGAGATCGTTGCTACGAAGGAGGATAACCTTACCATAGCAGCAGCTTTTAAAAAGCGCCTCCTGACAACGGCTGGATTTAGACTGGCGTCTGAGCCGCTGCCAATGCGGAATACGATCGGCGCCACAGTCTACTATCTCTTCTTCGCCTCGCAATCGCCTATAGCTGGGAGGATCATGCGGTACATATTCCATAAATACTCCCGTAGAGGTATCGCCTGATGGCTTTGTCATCATCGATCGAATGGACCCAATCTACCTGGAACCCGCTGACAGGGTGTACGAAAATCAGCGTAGGATGCGCCAACTGCTACGCCGAGCGCATGTCCCTCCGCCTCAAGGCGATGGGGAACCCCAGCTACAGCAACGGTTTCACGGTCACCCTACATGAAAACACTCTTGATCTGCCTCTAAAGTGGCAAAAGCCCCGGACCATATTCGTGAACTCGATGAGCGATTTGTTCCATGAAAGGGTGCCGGATGATTTCATCTTTAGGGTGTTTGATGTGATGCGACAGGCAGACTGGCATCGTTACCAAATTCTTACAAAACGGTCGAAACGCCTTGCAGAACTTAGCCCCAGGTTACCATGGCGCGCCCACATCTGGATCGGCGTCACCGTGGAAGACGAAAACCACACATTCAGGGTCGACGACTTGCGGAGAACTGGCGCACACATAAAATTCCTTTCGCTTGAACCACTCCTCGGGAATATCCGCATGCTGAACTTGGAATCGGTAAATTGGGTAATAGTTGGGGGCGAATCCGGCCCCGGTGCAAGACCCATTCGTGAATCTTGGATCCTGAACATCCGCGATCAATGCCAATCCGGCGGCGTCGCGTTCTTTTTCAAACAGTGGGGTGGGCCAAACAAGAAGAAAGCCGGCAGGGAGCTTGATGGGCGCATCTGGCAAGAAATGCCAGCATTCCTTGGGAGGCAGCAGCGCCTGCTTGATGCGATGTAGCGGGAGCTATTATCTTGGTCTGGGGTAGGTTTGTCCCGTCATTGCCTCATAGCCTGTGACGATATCGAGCAGCTCCGAGGTTACCTAACGCGGACAGGACTGAAAGCATCCGGGGGGGATCGTGTAATCTGGATTACAGACCGGGGTTTTGGTGTAGCAGTACAGTAAGTAATTGTCCGCGATTGACATGCACAACCACACACCACGGGTTGCGCAAACGGAACCACAAGATTTCACGAGATCAGCACAGATCTGGGTAAGAAATGGCGGTGTAAAGGCTCAACCGGCTCTGGAAACCGGCCGAAGAATCTTGTGAAAATCTTGTGCAATCTCGTGGTTCATTGTTCAGGTCATTGGTGGACAGTCCCTAACTGTAGGAGGCGCCATGACCAAGATCGCGATATTTCTGTTATCCGGGGTGGGGGACGTTCACGGCACGGCCGCATTCCATGCCCTGCTGTATGCCCGGGATTTGAAGGCGGCAAACATCGAGGTGAAGATGATTTTTGACGGGGCGGGGACTGGCTGGGTTGAACAGTGGGCCAAACCGGACCACCGCCTGCACGGACTTTACGAAGAGACCAGGGCCGCTGGAATTATCGAAGGCGTTTGCAGGTTTTGAGTTGGCCACTACGGTGACCTGGAAGCGGTCACCCAGCAAAGGCTGAGTCTGTTAGGTGAAGCGGAAGGACATCCCGGTATCGCCCGGTTTGTTGGACAGCAATATCAAATAAT
>CAZFEA010000285.1:0-4851 GCA_964518085.1 uncultured Dehalococcoidia bacterium | reverse complement strand
GCCGACCAGATGCGTGAGATCGAGGCCAGGGCTGCGAGGACCGGCCTTACCTCGCCCATCCTGATGGAAAATGCCGGTCTGACCGTGGCCCGGGAGATACGTGGCTATCTTGGTGGCGTCATCGGGTCGAGGATTTGCGTCCTGGTTGGCCCGGGTAACAACGGCGGCGACGGCCTGGTGGCTGCCAGGCATCTTCATCGCTGGGGAGCGCAGGTTGTCGTGTACCTGTGCGCCCGGCGACCGGCCGCCGATAGCAATCTGAAGCTGGTGATAGAGCAAGGCATGTCTGTTGTCGAAGGAGAAGGGGACGCTAACCAGGCGCATCTTGGCACACTGCTGACGAGGGCAGATGCAGTAGTGGACGCGCTGTTCGGCACCGGAAGGGTGCGGGCGCTTGAAGGAATTTACCGGGATACGCTGTTTAAGCTGGGGGAGGAGCGCCGGAGAAGGCCGGGCCTGAAGGTGATAGCCGTGGACCTGCCTTCCGGTCTCAACCCTGATACCGGCGCAACCGACCCAGCTTGCCCGGTGGCTGATTTGACCGTCACGCTATCGAGCCCAAAGCTGGGACTCTACTCTTTCCCTGGGGCCGGACGGACGGGAAAGATCGTGGTCTGCGACATCGGCATACCCCAAGCCCTTACCGATAATATCCCGGTTTCCCTGGTTACCCCGGAATGGGTCAGGCGGCAACTTCCGCCGAGGCCTTTCAGCGCCCACAAAGGCGATTTTGGCAAAGTGATGGTGGTTGCCGGATCGATCAACTACACCGGCGCAGCATACCTTGCCTGTGGCGCTGCCTGCCGTGCCGGTGCTGGACTGGTAACCCTGGCGGCCGCCCGGAGCCTGGTACCGGTGCTGGCGGCGAAACTGACTGAAACAACCTACCTGCCTTTGCCCGAGGATGACGGCTACATCTCGGCGGCCGCGGCGGCCGCCCTCGGCCACAGCCTGGCGAGATATGACGCCTTGCTTATTGGCTGCGGCATCGCGCAAAACCCGGGAACGGTGGAATTTGTCAGGGCCACCCTGTTGCCGCCATTGGCTTCACTGGGAGACCGGATTGTGGTGGATGCCGACGCTTTGAATATCCTGGCTCAGACCGATGGCTGGCATAAGAGGTTTCATGGCAACGCAGTGCTTACCCCCCACGCCAGCGAAATGGCCCGGCTGACCGGAAAAACGGTCAAGCAAATACAGGATGATCGTCTGGAAACCGCCAGGCGCGCCGCCGGGGACTGGCAAAAGACAGTGCTGTTGAAAGGCGCTTTTTCCGTCGTCGCCTCGCCGGATGGCAGCGCCATGATCAACCCGATAGCCGAGCCGTCGCTGTCATCGGCAGGGACAGGAGACGTCCTGGCGGGTATTATCATCGGGTTGCTGGCCCAGGGGGTTGGTCCCATCGCAGCCGCGGCTGCCGGGGCTTATCTCCATGGCGCCGTGGGCCAGATGGTCGCCGCGGATGTGGGGCACGCCGGGGTCGTGGCGTCAGACCTTCTTCCGGCTATTCCGCGGGTATACAAGAACCTGGAGATATGAATAATGCCCATCGTATTCAAGAGCAGGCTATTTCATCAAAAGATCCTGGACCCCAACAATAATTTCGAACCGGCTCTTATCCCCAACGAAGTCCGGTGGGATACACTCACCGGGCGCGGCTGCATTATCCAGGAATTCCGGTTTCGAGGCCAGTTGCCCAAACCGGACTATTCAGCCCTGGTGGAGAAGACCCAGCCGCTCTGCCCTTTTTGTTCGCCGAGGCTGGAAACCCTGTCACCTCGATTTCCGCCGGAATTCATAGCCGGGGGCCATCTCCGGCACAAAGGCGTTACGGTGGTCCCCAACTTCAACCCGTATGCCGCCTACAGCGCTATCGCCGTTCTTTCGCCTGTTCATTTCCTGGAATTGCCGCAATTTAACGAGGAAATAGTGGTCAACGGTCTCCTGGCGGCCCAGGACTACCTGCGGCGCGTGGCGACCCACGATAAACTGGCAAAGTATATGTCGGTCAACTGCAACTACTTGCCTCCGGCCGGGGGCAGCGTGATCCACGCCCATTTCCAGCCTATTGCCGGTTATACCGCCCCGACCTATGAAAGGGAAGCGCTGGCGGCGTTGAAGAACTATCATCGCAAGAACGGCACTTCGTACTGGGTCGACCTGATGAGGGCCGAAAAAGAAAAAGGGGAAAGGTTCATCGCTGACATAGGCGTCACCTCATGGCTCATGAATTTTGCCTGCCGGGGGCGGGACCCCGACATCCTCATCATATTTAGAGGAAAGCACTCGATACTGGACCTGGCGGGAAGCGATTGCGCTGACTTTTACGATGGTCTGCGGCGGGTGTTCTTATATATGGTAGACAGGAACTGCGGGCCTTTCAATATGGCCCTCTATTCGGCGCCGCCGGGGGCAGACCAGTTCTGGGCGCATGCCCGCTTCAAGCTACGTTTTCAATTCCCACCGCTGGGGACGGCCGACTATTGTTTCGTAGAAGCGCTGCACGACGATTTCCTGTGCCAGGCCTATCCGGAGGCAATTTGCCGTGAGTTGAAGCCATATTTTGGGGCAACTGTAGGAGGCGAAGTTGCTGCTGGCGATTGACATAGGGAATACCAATATCGTCCTGGGCGTTTTCAAGGCAGAAAAGCTGCTGGCCACCTGGCGCATCGCCACGGCGGTGCACAAGATGGAAGACGAGTACGGCGCCTTGCTCCTGGACCTTATGCCGCTAAGAAATATCAATACCAGGGATATCGAGGAAGCTGTTGTCTGCAGCGTCGTCCCTTCACTCCAGCCTACTTTCGAGCAACTGTGCCGGCGCTTTTTCGGCATCAATCCCATGGTGATCGAGGCCGGAGTGAAAACGGGAATCCGGATTGCCATGGACAATCCTAGGGAGGTAGGGGCAGACAGGGTGGTCAACGCCGCTGCCGCCCACCACCTGTATGGCGGTTCGCTGATCGTGATCGATCTGGGCACGGCCACCACTTTTGATGCCATTTCGAGTGAGGGCTATTACCTCGGCGGGGCCATCGCTCCGGGGATTAGAATTGCTGCCGAGGCTCTCTTCATGAGGACGGCCAAGTTGCCCCAGGTCGAGCTGGAGGCGCCCAGGAGGGCGATCGGCAAGAATAGCATCTCAGCCATACAATCGGGTATCATATTTGGCTATGTCGGTCTGATTGAAGGCCTGGTGGCGCGGATCAAGGAGGAAATGGGGGGCGCGGTCAAGGTCATCGCCACCGGAGGGCTGGCCGAGATCATCGCCAGAGAAACCAGGGTTATTGACATAATCGAGAAGGACCTGACATTACTCGGGTTACGGCTGATAAATGACCTTAACAAGCGATGAGAGGGGCGGAAACCGCGCAGCTACGAAACACGGAGGATTTCTGAATTTTGACCGAAAACAATAGCGCGAGACCAACAGACCCGGCCGTTGGGCCTCTTGTGGGCAAAAGCATCGTCCTGGGCATAACCGGTAGTATCGCCGTCTACAAGGGCGCTGACCTTGCCAGCAAGCTCGTCCAGGAGGGCGCTGAGGTTACCGTCGTAATGACACGCGGGGCCAGGCAATTCATCACCCCGCTGACGCTGGCGGCTCTCACCGGCAGAGAGGTGATTACCGAGATGTTCGGCGACTCGCCCGGGCCGCGCATCGCCCACATTGACCTGGGCCAGAAGGCCGATATCGTGGTCATCGCTCCGGCGACGGCCAACATAATTGCCAGACTGGCCGCTGGAGTGGGTGATGATGAACTGACCTGCACCGTGCTGGCCACCGGGGCGCCGGTACTGATCGCGCCTGCGATGCACACTGCCATGTACCTGAACCGTGCCACGCAGGACAATATTGCCAGATTGAAAGAGAGGGGCGTGTTCTTTGTCGGCCCGGCGGAAGGGCGCCTGGCCTCGGGGGGATACGGTCCCGGACGGTTTACCGAAAATAGCGAAATCATCGGGGCCATCCGTCAGGTCCTTGGCAAGAAGGGAGACCTCGCCGGGCGGTGTGTGGTGGTGACCGCGGGTGGCACGCAGGAGCCGGTGGACCCGGTCCGTTTTATCACTAACCGCTCATCTGGCAAGATGGGATACGCCATTGCCGAGGCGGCGCGCGACAGGGGCGCCGAGGCGACCCTGGTTACCGCGCCGTCATCGCTGCCAAGACCCTACGGGGTGAAGACCGTTGCGGTTAATACGGCGACGGAAATGCTCGATGCAGTGTCTTCCGCCGTTGCCGCTGCCGATGTCCTGATCATGGCCGCCGCAGTGGCAGACTACCGGGTCTCCCACTTATCCCCGGTCAAGATAAAGCGAGGGACCGGCAATCTTTTGCTGGAACTCGTGCCCAACCCGGACATTCTCAAGGAAGTCAAGGGCAATTTTATCCGGGTAGGCTTCGCCGCCGAGAGCGCGGACCTGGTGGCTAACGCCCGCAAGAAGATGGAGCAGAAGAGTCTGGATTTGATCGTGGCCAACGACATAACCGCGACCGACAGCGGTTTTGGTTCGGACAACAACCGGGTAACGATCATTGATAAGGCGGGTGCGGTCGATGATGTGCCACTGCTTCCCAAGACCGCCGTAGCCCACCGCATACTGGACAAAGTTGTGGCCCTGCTGGATAGCGATTAGCGATTAGCGATTAGCGATTAGTAATTAGCGATTAGCGATTAGCGATTGGTCCCCTGATCCTGGGCAAGATTGATACTGGAAAGCAACCAGCACCTCGTAGCCAACAGCTAATTGCCAACTGCTAATCGCTAGTTGCTAATTGCCAACTGCTATTCCGCCACGTGTCAAATCATTTAACAATGTTACCGAAGTGACGCCTGCTGAATCATCTTG
>CAZFEA010000284.1:2393-4863 GCA_964518085.1 uncultured Dehalococcoidia bacterium | reverse complement strand
GGCCGGCTGTTCATAAACAAGGCCCGCACCACGCCGCACGATTTTTCCCTGGGGGTGATGGATGCCCTGAGCGCAGTCGGCGAGACCATGGGCATTACCCGTCGCCGGCTCCTGTCCCGCTGCCACATGTTCAAGCATTCAACCACGGTGGCCACCAATGCCCTTATCACCGGCAGCGGGGCCCGGGTGGGATTCATCACCACCAAAGGCTTTGAAGATACTACCCTGATAGGCCGGGGGATCCAGAAGGTTGACGGCCTCAGCGAGGACGAGATTCGTCATTTCATATTCCAGACCAAACCGGAGCCGCTGGCGCCGAAGACACGCATCCGGGGCGTTTATGAACGGACCGACTACGCCGGAAAAGTAGCTATTCCCATTAATCTTGAAGACGCCAGGGAGCAGGTGCGGGCGCTGGTGGAGGAGCAGAAAGTGGAGGCCCTGGCGGTGAGCTTCCTGTTTAGCTGGATGAACCCGGCCCACGAAGAGGCCATGGAGAAGCTCATCCTGGAAATGTACCCCGGCCTGCAGGTCAGTCTGTCGTGCAGGCTGGCGCCGGTGGTCAGGGAATATGCCCGCGCCAATACGGTCATACTTGACTGTTACCTGGGAAAGACGATGCGGGCCTACATTTCGAGCCTGGACCAACGGCTGAGAAAGGCCGGTTTGAAGGGCCAGTTCATGATAACCCAGGCCAACGGCGGCATCACCGGGCTGGAACAGATGGCCCCGGTGACCACCCTGTCGTCGGGGCCGGCGGGGGGAATGATGGCCTCCCGCTACCTGGGGGAGCGCCTGGGACACAAGAACATCATCACCACGGACATGGGCGGCACCAGCTTCGACGTGGGACTGGTAACCGGCGGCCACCTGCAGTATGCCGGCGAACCGGTGGTCAACCGGTGGCGGGTCACCCTTCCCATGATAGACGTCGATTCCATCGGCGCCGGCGGGGGCACCATTTCCCGGGTGGACGCGGTGACGGGGCGGCTGCTGGTGGGGCCGAAAAGCGCCGCCGCCGACCCTGGTCCGGCCTGCTATAACCGGGGCGGCGCCGAAGCGACGACCTCGGATGCCGACATGGTCCTCGGTTACCTCAATCCGGACTATTTCCTCGGCGGCCGGATAAAGCTTTACCCGGAGCTGGCCAGGAAGGTGGTGGAGGAAAAAGTCGCCCGGCCGCTGGGACTGAGTCTGACCGATGCCGCCGCGGCCATGTACGACATCATCAACAGCCACATGGCCGACCTTATTCGCAAGAAGGTGGCCCGGGTGGGCGCAACGCCCGAGGAATTCGTGCTCTACTCCTTCGGCGGCGCCGGTCCGGTCCACGCCGCGGCGTTTACCAGGGAACTGGGGATCAAGAATGTCTATGTCTCGCCCACCTCGGCGGTCTTCTCCGCCTTCGGCTGCGCTACCGCCGACGTGGTGCATACCCTGACCTCTTCACAGCGTTTCTTCATGCCTGCCGAACCGGCGGAGCTAAACGCCCGGCTGGAGTCGATCGAAGACAAGCTGGCCGGTGTGATGGAAAAAGAAGGCTTCGCCCGGAGGCAGGTGCAGTTCATGCGTACCTTCATGATGCGTTACCGGGGCCAGGTCAACGAGCTTTCGGTCACCGTGCCCCCGGTGAAATATGATTCCGAGGAGGTCGCCCGGGTGATCCGAGAATGGGAGCAAAGGTACGAGCAGGTTTACGGCGCCGGCTCGACCCATTCCGAAGCGGGCATCGAACTGGTATCGATCAACGTGGATGCCGTCGGCGGCACGGTGAAGCCGGTGTTGACCAGGAGCAAGATTGGCGGCAGGAGCGCGACCCATGCCGTCAAGGGCAGCCGGCCGGCCTATTTTGAGGGCAAGATGGCCAGGACGGCGCTTTACGACTACCAGCAATTGAAGGCCGGCAACGAGCTGACCGGCCCGGCCATTGTGGAGACGCCGTTTACCACGGTGGTGGTCCCCCCGGGGAAGAAAGCCCGCATGGACGAGTACCGGAACCTGATTTTGGAATTGTAATTCGGTAGGGGCTAACCAGAGCGCCGCCAGAGGCGGCACGGCGGTTAGCCCGCCCGGGGGGGTGGCCGCGAATCTGAAATGAGCAAGAATGTAACATTGCCAACCTATCCCAACCGGCGCAACCCCCGGCTCAAGGACTACGATTATTCCCAGCCGGGGACGTACTGCATCACGGTGTGTACCTCTGGCAAAGAATGTTTCTTTGGCAAAATCGCCGGTGATCAAGTCGTGCTCAATGTTAATGGCCGGCTGGTCGAGGAGGAATGGTCGCGGATCGGGAATATATGGGAGGGAGTAAAACTGGACGTTTTTATGGTGATGCCCAATCATATCCACGGGATGGTGGTCGTTGAGGAGAGGCATTCGGTAGGGGCTAACCAGAGCTCCCCCGACACATCGGGGGCGCGGCGGTTAGCCCGCCCGGGTGATGGGGTGGCGTCGCCCGGGTCGGAGG
>CAZFEA010000284.1:0-2293 GCA_964518085.1 uncultured Dehalococcoidia bacterium | reverse complement strand
CCCATGGCTCGCCCCTACAAAAAACTGAGGTCCAGCTATGAACATTAAGGTTGATCCCGCCCGCTACGAAATGTTCCGCCACCGCCTTTATTACATACTGGAGGAAGGGCGGATCGCCATCGGCATGGTTTCCGGGTCGCCCATCGTCGTCGAGGGCGGCGAGTCGATGTGCTCTTTTTACGATGCCGACGGCACCGCCATACTGACCGCCTGCGGGCTGCTGCTGCACTCCACCGGCTGCCGCGACGCCATCGTCCACGCCCTTCAGAACTATTCGGCGGACCCCGGCGTTAGCGACGGCGACCAGTTCTTTTATAATGACCCATATATCGCCGCCACCCATGTCTACGACATGATCGTGGTGAAGCCTATTTTCGCCGCCGGTCAGCTCATCGCCTGGGTCGGCACCATGATGCATACCGGTGACACTGGGGGTGTGCTCCGGGGCGGGGCCAGCGAGATTTTCCACGAGGGGATCCGTTTTTCCGGCGTCAAAATCGTCGAAGGCGGGAAATTCCGAAAAGACGTCTTTCTCAACATCACCCGGCAATGCCGCGACCCGAACTATGTCGGGCTGGACCTGAAGGCCAAGGTGGCGGCCAACAATGTCTGCGCCCGCCATTACCTGGGCCTTGTGGACAAATACGGCCACGACTTTGTTCGCGCCGCGGGCAAGAAGATCATCCAGGACTCGGAAAGCATGGCCCGGGACAAGCTGAAGAGGTTGCCCGACGGCGTCTGGCGTTCGCGCTGTTACCACTTCGCCGCCGAGCGCGGGAGGAAGGAGAGGAAGCCGTTCAAGATCGCCTGCGCCATGACCAAACAGGGGGACAGCCTGATCTTTGACCTTACCGGCTCCTCGGGGCAGAACCAGGACCACCTGAATGCCACCCGCTTCTGTTCCTGGAGCGGCATCTTCGAAGCGCTGGCTTCCACGCTGTTCTGGGACGTGCCCTGGAACGGCGGCATGGTGGCGCCGGTCGGCCTGGTTACGCCGGAAGCCTCGGTGGTCAACTGCAAATATCCCGCCGCCTGCGGCCTGGGCACGGTGATTGCCTACCTGGTTACCTATGCGGCGCACGAGTGCATTTCCAAAATGCTGTTTGCCGCCGGGCTGACCGACGACGTGTCTGCTTCCTGGCGGGCCTACGGTGTCGGCACCAGCCAGGGCTGGGGCGGGCACAACCAGCATGGCGGGGTGATCGGCCAGCAGTTATACGAGCAGTTCGCCGGAGGCACCGGGGCGACTCCCTACCGCGACGGAGTCCATACCGGCGGCGCCCTGCGTAACCCCCAGGCCCAGATGACGGATGTCGAACTGACCGAAATGAACTATCCGTTCCTCTATTTCAGCCGCAACCACATGACCGATAGCGGCGGGCATGGCAAGTTCGTCGGCGGCATGGGCCTGGAAAGCCTGAAAATGGTCTACGGGACACGCGATCTGAGCATCACCGGCGACTCGGCGCAGTCGGGCGCCATGCCCGGCGGCTGGGGCCTCTTTGGCGGCTACCCATCGGCCATGGTCGAGAGCGACATGTTTGAAACCGGCGGCATCGAGGCCTTCGTTTCCGGGCGATGCTATCCGACGGCCGCTCTGGCCTATGCCCGCAACCAGGGTTCAGGCAAGCTGTACCAGGCCAAAGGCCCTTTCGAGCGTGTTGCCGTCAATGAATTTGACATAATGCTGACACGAACCAGCCCGGGGAGCGGCTACGGCGATCCGCTGGAAAGAGACCCCGGCCTGGTGGCGCGAGACGTCCAGAATAGCGTTGTCTCAAGAGAGGTGGCCGGGGCCGGTTTCGGCGTTGTCTTCGACAGGGCTGGCAGGGTAAACTCGCAACGGACTGAGGCGCGCCGGCGCCGGATGCGCCGGGAACGCCTGGTTGCGGCCGCGGCGCCGCGAAAGAAGACCGTGGCCCCGGCAAGCACGGATTCAAAGTTCTTGCTCAGGGTACACCAGAGCGTGGACCTGACCATGAAAGGACGGCTGCGATGCCGGCACTGCGGGCAGTCGCTGGGCGGCGCCGGAGATAACTATAAGCTTTATGCCGCCTACCGGACCAGGCCGGTGCCGCAGGATGGAATCATCTCTCAAGTCCGTCCGGAAATTGTATTCCAGGAATACCTGTGTCCCGGCTGCGGCGTGCTATTACAGGTGGACACCTGGTGCCCCAAAATCGATAGCGAAGAACCGCTGTGGGATATTCAAATAAATCGGTCGTCCGCCTGAGGCGTATCTCCCCCTTTCGCAAAAGGGGGATACAGGGGGATTTTGCCTGTTTCTTAAATC
>CAZFEA010000283.1:0-4866 GCA_964518085.1 uncultured Dehalococcoidia bacterium | reverse complement strand
AAACCCCCGCCGAGGTAGCAGGAATTAAAGCACCAGTGAAAAACTGGCTTGAACTGGTAAAGAAAGATGTCGATAAGTAAGGGTACATCCCAATGCAAGAGAACCATCTTTTCCCTTTTCCCTCTTCCCTTTCGCCTTTTCCCTTTTCCCTGTTCTCTAGCTGCGCGGATGGGCCAGCGCCTCCGGCGAGGTATCCATCATCATTTCCAGCAGCGCCGGTTTGCCCGATTCCAAAGCCCTTTTGACCGCAGGAATAATGTCCTTGGGATCGGCCACTCTTTCCCCGTAAGCGCCGAACTCCCGGGCTACATTTGCCAGGTTGGGAATATGCAGATCGGTCCCGATAAACTCACCCCCAAAGCGGGTCATCTGCGTGTACCGCATGTTGCCGAACAGGTCGTTGTGCGTCACCACGGCCACCACCGGTATATTGTATTTGACCGCGGTGGCCAGTTCGGACAGGCACATCATCATGGAGCCGTCACCCATGATGGGGACAACTACCGTGTCGGGCAATGCCAGTTTGGCGCCCAGGGCTTCGCTGTATTCGGCGCCCATGGGATGCCAGTCGCCCATGCCCAGGGTATAAGTGAGCGACTCAAAAGAGTATTCGAACCATCCCGAAGTGCACCCGGAGACGGCCTGTACCAGCGCTTCCCGGGGAAGCGCTTTTCTCAGGTCGGCCATCAGCCGCTGCGGATTAATAGGAATCCGGAATGACATTCTTGCCGGTGCGTTCTCGGTCTCCCAATCCCTCTTTCGTTTCAATAGCTCCCTCATCCTCGGCGATTCGTCCAACGGCGGCGACGCCTTTCTCGACTCCCTGATTTCCCGGACCAGGAGACCCAGATTTGCTCTAATGTCCCCCACCAAGCCGAATTCGATGGGATAGATCTTGCCCGGCTCTTCGTAGGTAATGTCCAGATGTACGATCCTTGGATTGGCCGGGATGATCTTATGTTCGAAACGGTCAGTGGCGAACTCGGTAAAGGGAGCGCCCAGCGCCAGGATAACATCCGCCTCCCGGACGGTGCTGTGGGCGTAAGACCTCCCATGAAGACCGATAACCCCCAGGGCCAGCGGGTGGTCCTCCGGGATAATGCCTTTGTTGCCAGCCGGGCCTGCCACCGGCATAGCCAGTAGACCGGCCAGTTCGGCCAGTTCCGCCTGGGCGTTGCCCCAGCAGACCTCCGGCCCGGCAAGAGCCACCGGCGATTTGGCCTCGACAAGGATTCTGGCGATCTTGCGGATATCCGCAACCGGCCCGGCAGCGGCTGTTCTTTCCACCCGCGACCGCTCCGGGGCCACCATCGCCGCCGGGGCCTTTTCCCCCAGGATATCGCTGGGGACGGCCAGGAAAACCGGCCCCTTCTTGGGCGACAGGGCAAGGCGGAAGCCCATCCTCATCAGGTCGGGAAGCCGGCCGGCCCTTTCCACCCTTATCGACATCTTTGTAACCGGCTTCATCATGGCAACGGAATCCAGCCCGTGGTGCATCGACGGACCCAACCCATAGAATCTTGTCGGGTCTTCGATGGCCATCAGCATGGTGGGGGCAAAGGTATAAAAGGCCTGGCCCAGCGGCGCTGCACAGTTGGCGGTCCCGGGTCCCGGACCTACCAGGCAGAAGCCCGCCCTGCCGCTGGCCCGGGCATAGCCGGCGGCCATGTAGGCGCCCCACTGCTCGTGCTGGCTCTGCACGTACCGTATTCCGGGCGTGCGTTTGACCACATCCAGAAGGGGAAGCACCTCCGAGGAAGCCATGCCAAAAATGTGGCTGACACCCTCAAGTTTCAGGCCCTCAACGATAAGTTCGGCGCCGGTGTACTCCATGGTTCGATCCCCGTGCTCAGAAAATGTCGCCGTCTCCCCTTTGAAAAGGGGAAATCCCCCTGTAGCCCCCTTTTGCGAAAGGGGGAGGTACCATCCGCCTCTGGCGGACCCCGCCTGTGAGACAATGCTTCCGGTTATCTCGGCCCGAAGAGCTGCCTCTTGATATCTAGGTCTTTCAAGCTATCAAACATGTACTCTTCCGAGCGGGCATCGAAATGCTTGACCCCGGGCTGCCTCATTTCCCACGGGTTAAGGAAGTCGGTAGGCACATCCAGTCTGGCGCTCTGTTGCATCACTGCCCTGGCAAACATGGTCTGTCCCTCTTTGGTCAGAAGCCAGTTCAGGAATACGCGGGCGGCGTTGGGATGCGGCGCCTTTTTGAACACGATCATATTTCCCCATCCCCCGGTTAAAAAGCCACCTTCTTTGGGGGAATACTCAAACACCTGGACCCCGGCCTTCTGGGCGTCACCCAGAAGCCCCCCAGCCCCGATGGCCACATAGTGTTTCCCCTGGGAAAGGGATAGCACCAGCAACTGCAGATCGCGGGTCACCGTCAGGTCCTGGGCGGCGAATTGTCTCAGCCAGTCTATCCCCATCACTCTCAGCCCGATGATAGAGGTCCACTGGCTGCCGGCGCCCGGTATCGTGGGATCGCTCATTATTATTTTTCCCTTCAGCTTCGGGCTGAGCAGGTCCCGGTAAGACTGCAACTCTTCCTTGGATACGAACTTTGCGTTATAGGACAGTCCCGACTGCACGTAAGCCGAGAAAGTCAAAACAATCCTGTCTTTATCGGCGAAGGGTATTTTTCCCTCGAACCAGGTCTTCGGGTCTATGACGTCGGGCAGGATAAGAAGGGGTTCTATGGGTTGAAGGAGGCCGGCCGGTTTGAGGTCGGCCACCATGGTAGTGGAGCCGGAAATATAAACGTCAATGGAATTGACGCCCGCCCTTTCTTCCTGCAACGCTTTTTGGGCCAGTTGCGAGCCCGGGCCCACGATGAAATTGAGGGTGATGCCGTATTTAGACTGGAGCTCTTTGGTGAATTCCTGGCGCCAGATGCTGGATATGCCCTGGCCCACCATGAGCACCAGCTCGCCCTCTTTCTTGCCTTCAGCCAGGGTGCTTTCCCAGTTCTGCTGCCAGGGCGCCTTGTCCGCCGTCCGGGTCGCCTGGGTCGGCGCCGCCGGCGCTGCCGGCTTTTCGGCGGGCGCGGTCCCGGGGACGCAGGCTATGGCCAGTGCCGCGACGGTCAACAACAACACCCCGATTAATGTTCTGTTCATTTTCTTCACCTTTCAATCACCAGGTCGGTATACCTGTTTACGTTGGATAGAGGGATTGTAAGATTTCGCGAAATCCCTGTCAAATTGCGGCTCAAAATGCAAAAAGCGGGCAATGTGGAACCACGAATGAACACGAATTGACACGAATCCGGTTGCGATAGTCAACATGAAACCGGATACGAGCTACCTATTCATATGTATTCGTGTTCATTCGTATTCATTCGTGGTTAATTCGGGGTGGGACGGGGCGCCTGTTACCTGTCGCCTGTTACCTTGACCCTCCCCGGCACGGGCACCGTGCTGCTACGCCCCGCCTGGCGCCTGTCGCCTATTTCGCTAGCGGTACACCCCGTACTCGCGGGTGAAATCGAGCATGGCCCTGACATTCTCGGGCCGGGCTTCGTCGGGCAGCCCGGTGGCGCCGTCCATGATATAACCCCCGTTCTTGCCGGCAATGTCAATCAACTTCTTGCAATAGTCCCGTACTTCCTGGGGAGAGCCAGTACACAGCAGCGAGGCCGGCACGTTGCCGCGCAGGCACACCCGGTCACCCAGGACCTCCTTGGCCCTGAACATATCGGTATGCTCGAACTTGTACATAGCTTTGCCCGGCGGAATATCGCCAATAATCTCCAGCCGTGAGTCATAGTAGCCCTCAAAAAAGACAAAAGGCGTCATATTGTGCTCGATAAGCATCATCATGGTTTGCCGCAGGCCGGGCCAGTAAAACCGTTTGAATTGCTCGATGGACATGAACCCTTCGGCCCCTTTGTGCAGGGGAATAAACACGATGGGCATTTCATAGCCCTTGCCCGCCTCCAGCACTGGCTCGATCAGTATGTGCAGTATTTTGTCCAGGGCCTGCAGAAGCTTGTCGGGACGGCGGTACATGTCGAGCATGATGCCGGTGGTGCCCCGGAAATAATCACCCAGGTAATCAAAAGGGGCGTAGATGGAGGCGCACTGGCCCGGCGGGAATCCCAGCTCTTCCATTTCCCGGTCATACAGCTTTGACCTGGCGCGGACGGCTTTTTCTGCCGCCAGCGCCCCCTCCAGTGCTTCCCTCATTTGGCGGAACTCGTCGCTGTACAGGTTTGAAATGGCGGTAAGGGCGCGGAAACAGTCCATCGAGGCGATCCGCGGGAGGTTCCTCAATCCCTCGAACGCCCCCGCCATCCTGGGCAGGTGCCGTCTGAGTACATAGTCCGAGGGATCGAAGAGGAAGGCATCATATTCTTCGGCCTTCATGTACTCCCCCTCGACAAACTGGTAGGCATGTTTCGGGGCTACACCGTTACCCGGCCAGCGGTACTGTTTGGCATCGAGGGTTTCGAACAACGTTCCAATGCCAATGCTGCGGTAGGGGTTGTTATACATGTCTGGCCGGGTATCGAGGGTGAATTTCTTCCAGGCCGCCTCCAGCCGGTCGTGGTCGAACATTGCCTCTCTGGTGCTTAGTCCGGCCGAGTTGGTCACAAAGAAATGCCCCGAAGGTATTAACGGCACCCGGTCGGGCACCCTCAAACATACGGCATCCTGGACTCGTTTGAGTCTCTGCCGGTACAGTACCTGGTTGGACTCGCTTGGCACTAATTCTCCAGAAAATAGCCGGGACCACAGGCGTCCTCGCCTGTGAAACATTATTCCCCGGAAAATCCCGTCGCCGTAGCGCCGAGGTTCCCTCACCCGTCCCCAGGCGCGGAGACCGCGCCGCTACGGAAAGATTTTCCGGTCTACGTTGTGA
>CAZFEA010000282.1:0-4870 GCA_964518085.1 uncultured Dehalococcoidia bacterium | reverse complement strand
TTTCCCTTTTCCCTTCCCTGAACACCCCCTCCTTCCTCAGCACTTCATACAGTTTTCGCCATTCCTCCAGGTCCAGCGTCTGGGCGCGGCGCTCGGGGTCGATTCCGGCCTCTTCCAGGCAGGCCCGGGCACGGTCCTTCTCCAGGGCCAGCCCCGCCAGCAGGGCATTGTGTAGCTGTTTTCGCTTGCTCTTGAACCCGGCGGCTACCAGCCTGAAAAACAGGCCGACGTCATCCACCGCCAGGGCAGGCTCAGGCAGGACCTCGATCTTAACGATTGCCGAGTCCACTTTCGGGGCAGGAAAAAAGCTGGCCGCAGGCACGGTCCGCACCACGGTAGCCACGCCATAAAAACGAACGCTGACGGTCAAAAGGCTCATTTCGCCCGGAGGCGCGGTGATGACCTCGGCGACCTCTTTTTGTACCATGATGACCATCAAGGATGGCTTGACGGTTGCCCTTTCGAGGAGGTGACGCAGTATCGGCGAAGTAATGTAGTATGGAAGGTTGGCTACAACCTTGTAGGGTCCGCCAGCCCTGTCCGGGTATTTGGCCAGAAGCCACCCCGGGTCCATGTCCAGAATGCTGCCCTGGACTATGCTCACGTTGCGGTAGGCAGCCAGCCTTTTCTCCAGCAAACCGGCAAGGCGTTCATCCAGTTCCACCGCGATAACCTGACCGGCCCTGGCGGCCAGGGCCTCGGTAAGGATCCCCATGCCCGGCCCGATCTCGATGACGATGTCTCCAGGCTTCAGCTCCGCCGCCCGGAGAATGTCGGCCAGCGCCTCCTGGTCCGTCAGGAAATGCTGGCCCAGGACCTTCCTGGCGTGCAATCCGAACCTGCGAAGTTCGGCCCTGACATCAGCAGGAGCGGCGGGTTTCGTTAATTTGATCATTTTGTTTGCCGTGGCGCTACAGGCACGCGGCAGCGTGCCGCTACGGTTGCAGTCACCAATCGCTAACCGCTAATCGCTAACCACTAATCGCTAATCGCCAATGGCCATTACAGCGGTATGTTCCCATGCTTGCGGCCGGGGAACTCCTCGACCTTGTCTTTCAGCAATTCCAGCGCCCTGACCAACTGGGGCCGCGTGTCCTGGGGCCTAATAATTATGTCAACCAATTGCCTCGCCGCGGCATAATAAGGGGTATTAAACGTGTTGCGGTACTCCTCGATCTTCTGTTTGCGCACGGCCTCCTTGTCGGCAGCCTGGTCCAATTCCTTTTTATACAGCAGAGGCACCGCTCCGTCCGCTCCCATAATGGCCACCTCCGCGGTGGGCCAGGCCAGCATGATATCGGCGCCCATGGACTTGGTCCCCATGGCGACCTGAGCGCCGCCATAGGCCTTGCGCACGACGCAGACGATCTTGGGCACGGTGGCCTCCCTGAACCCATAGAGCATCTTGGCGCCGTGCCTGATGATGCCCTTATGCTCTTCCTTGACCCCGGGCAGGTAGCCCGGCACGTCGACGAAGGTGATTATGGGTATGTTGAAGCAATCGCAGGTGCGATAGAACCTGGCCGCCTTGACCGAGGCGTCGCAGTCCAGCGAACCGGCATAAAACATGGGATTGTTGGCCACAATGCCGATGACATATCCGTTCAGCCGGGCAAAACCGGTGATCATGCTCCTGGCGAATACCGGCTTGACCTCGAAAAACGTCTCCCTGTCCACCACCGCGTCGATGATGTTGTGCATATCGAAGGCGCCGCGGGGGTTTTCCGGCACGATGGAGTTAAGGTTTTCGTCGGCCCGCTCTGGATCGTCTCCGGTATCGACCCGCTGCGGCTTCTCCTTGTAGCTATCAGGCAGGTAAGTCAACAGCTTCTTGATCAACTCGATGCAGCCCTGGTCGGTCCTGGCCACCAGGTCGCACACCCCGGAAACGGTGCTGTGGGGTTTGGCCCCACCCAGGTCCTGCATGCTGATCTCTTCCCCGGTCACCTGCTTGAGGATGGCGGGACCGGTGATGAACATCTGGCTGGTACCCTGGACCATCAGGGTAAAATCGGTCAGGGCCGGGGAGTAAACACCGCCGCCGGCGCAGTTCCCCATGATGGCCGATATCTGGGGAACAACCCCTGAGGAAAGGATGTTCTCGCTGAAAATGAAGCTATAGGTGCCGGTGCCCTCCTGGATGCGGCCGCCGCCGGAGTCAACCAGCCCCACTACCGGGGCATGGGCCTTGCGCGAAAGCCTCATGATATTGCAGATCTTTTCGGCATGGGTCACGCCGACGGTGCCTCCCAGAACGGTAAAGTCCTGGGCGTAGACATAGATGGTGCGCCCAGCCACTTTTCCGTAGCCGGTCACCACACCATCGCCATAAGGTCTTCGTTTGTCCATGCCGAATTCGTGACAGCTATGCTGGGCAAACATGTCCAGCTCGACAAAGGTGCCCCGGTCAAAAAACAGCTCCACCCGCTCCCGGGCGGTAAGCTTGCCGTCGGCATGCTGCTTGTCGATGGACTTCTGTCCTTCGCCCAGTTTTGCCTTTTCTTCCTGTTCCTTGAGTTTTTGCAGCAGGTTTTCCATGGCCATGGAATTATCTCCTTATTGATCGTCTCCTGTCCCCCTGGGGGAGCGAACTAAGGTGAGGGGAACTTCACCCTCACCCTGACCCTCTCCCGTCAAGGGAGAGGGAATCTCATTGTCCGGTTTCCTCTCCCCTTGCGGGAGAGGATTAAGGTGAGGGGGAATACCAAAAAGGCTCTGGCAGGTCGTGCCAAAGCCTTTTTCGTTAGCCCGCCCGGCGGGCGAACACGCAGGTTCGCCCCTACTGGCTACCGCACGTGCAACGTGCGGCTACTGGCTCCTGCACGTGCAACGTGCCGCTACGGGCACGCGCGCCGTGCCGCTACGCCCTTTCCCACTCCTTCAGGTTGACGCCGACCCTCTCCAGGTCTTCGCCGAGTATTCTAACGGTATTCTTCCAGAACATCTTCTCCATGACACCCTCGCGGTAGTCCTGGAGCAGATGCTGATACAGGATGCCGTCCAGCGGGAACAGGTTGTACTCGGAGCCGAACATATACTTGTCCTGCTGCCGGCGGTTCAGCTCGTACCAGGTCCTCGGCACATTTATCGGAAGATATTCCGGCCACATTCCGGATAGCTCGCGATAAACGTTGCCCTTGTGCCGCGCGATCAAGACCGCGTCCTCTTCACGACCTTCGGCGTGATGGAGCATGACGATCTTCAGGTTCGGGAAATCGGCGGCCACGTCGTCCAGGCAGGGAATCAATTCCATAGTATATTTAAGCTTGATTCCCAGACCGCCCGGAGCGCCGCCGCCCAGGCCGGTGTAACCGGTATGGAACTGCACCGGCGCCCTCATCTCCTGTAGCAGGTCCCAGAGGGGATAAAACTGGCGGTCGTTGACCATGAATGCCTGGCCGGTCTGCTGGAATTTCAGACCGATGAGTTTCAGCTTCTTGATGGCCCTTTCGGCCTCTTCCAGGGCCTTCTTACCCTGCCAGGGATCGACGGAACCCCAAGCGGCAATGACCACATCGGGATAGTTGTCCCTCATCGCCGCCATGTCGTCGTTATAGTTAGACCGATAGGTAGGGTCCGGACCGTAGGGAGGACGTATGCCCATGGTGGTATCGGCTTCCCAGCCGACCGGAGTAGCAGCCACACCGAGCTCGCGGTAGGCGCTGACCCACTCGTCATCGGTAGGTGATTCGGCGGTTACAGTTTCGGGGGTAACCCCTTTCTTGCCGTAGAGGTAGCTTTCGAGGTGGGTCCGGAACTGTCCCAGGCTCTTCCATCCGACCTTGGTGTAGGGATGACAATGAACGTCGATAGGCCGCGGAAGGCCCTTTCGTTTTTCCTGGATCAAAGCCTTAAGCTCTTCGTTCACCTTGTGGAACGGTTTTCCCCGCATCTCCTTATCCAGCCTGAGTTTCGTCTTTTCTTCCAGCTCCAATGATCCGAATTTCTTCTTCTGGGTCAATTGATGCTCCTTCTTTGACTGTTGCCCGGTTTTCAAATTACAGCATGGAAAAGCCGCCGTTGACGCTGAGCGTCTGCCCGGTGATATAGCTGGCGGCGTCGGAACACAGAAATATGCAGGCATTGGCGACATCCTCGGGGGTGGTGAACCTGCCCAGGGGGTATAGCTTGACCCACTGGGCCTGCCTCTCCGGGGTCATAAAGCCGATGTTTTCCTTCCACATCGACTGATCGCCTATCTCCGCCATCGATTGCGGTATGGCCACGGCCGGGCACACGGTATTGATCCGCACTTTGAAGCGCCCGTATTCCTTGGCCAGCGCCTTCCCCAGGGCTATCACCCCGCCCTTGGCGCCGGAATAGACCGCCTCCCTGGGCTCGCCGACACGCCCGGCATCGGAAGCTATGTTTACAATGGCCCCGGCCTTTTTTTCCACCATGTGAGGCAGGACCGCCTTGATGCAATGGATAACGCTCCACAGGTTGAGAGCCATCTCCCGGTCCCACTCATTTTCCGGCTTCTCCAGGAAAAACAGGTCCCGGGTCCAGCCCACATTGTTGATCAGGACATCAACCCTTCCAGTCTGCTCGATGGCCTGTTTGACCATGTTCTGGACGGATTCCTTTTTGGTGACATCGGTCTGGATGAAGACGGCGTTTTGTCCCGTTTCCTTCTTGAAGAAATCGGCGGCTGCCTGGCCCTGTTTGGGGTCAATCTCGGCGACGATCACAGTGCATTTCTCCCTGGCGAAGCCAAGGGCAATGCCACGACCGATATTGGACCCCGCCCCGGTAACGATGACTGTTTTGCCTGCTAAACCGAGTTCCATTCTTTCTCCTTCTTAGAAATACATACTCCCCCTTTTGCGAAAGGGGGATACAGGGGGATTTTGCCTGTTTCTTAAATCCC
>CAZFEA010000281.1:0-4900 GCA_964518085.1 uncultured Dehalococcoidia bacterium | reverse complement strand
TTTGTCACTTCTCGTGTCCCGCCTCCGGCTTCTTCCTGAGGGCGAACTTGTATATCTCCAGCAAAGTGGCGGCAAAGGGCACGACGACGATCATGCCCAGCACCCCTCCCAGTTGAGCTCCTATGGGCAGGAGCATGATCACCAGGGCGGGGTGTATCTTCAAGTACCCGGCTTGAATCCTGGGACAAATAAAGATATTCTCCACCACCTGCACCCCCAGGGCCAGCAGGGCCACAAACAGCACTTTTTCCGGCGCCGTGGCCAGGGTCACTATGACCGCCACCGCCCCGCCCAGCCATGGCCCCAGCACCGGGATCATCTCAGTGACCGCCGCCACCGCGCCCAGGGCCGGGGCAAAGGGTATGCCCAGGACCATCAGCCCGACAAAGGTCATGGCCCCCACGATAAGTCCCAGCGTCACCTGGGCTCGGATATAGCGGCCCATGATATCCCCTATGATGGATAAAACCCCTTTGGCCGGGCGGACGGTGCCGGCCGGCAACAGGGAATAAAAGCTGGTGGCCAGTTTCTCGTGGTCTTTGAGGATGTAGAACAGGAACAATGGCAGAGAGACGAAACCCAGCACCAGGCTCACCGTCTCCGGTCCGCTTATCCCCCTGACCAGGGCTGCTCTGAACGAGCTGGCTATCGTTTCGCCGGCATCGGACACCACGCTATCGACCCGTACGACAACGCTGGGTGAAAACTTCTGGCGCAGGCCGTCGGTCCAGTCCTGAAGAGTGGCGATGCCCGCGGCCACGTATTCGCTGCTGCTGGTCATGACGATGGAGAAGGAAGACCCCACTACACCAACAAGGTAAACAATGAATCCCGCAAACAGCACAAACCCGACAACATACACCAGGCCGATGGAAACCCCACGCCTCGATGAATCCAGGCTCTTCGGGAAAGGCGCGTGCCTTTCCACAAAAGAGACCATAGGAATGCCGATATAGGCCAGCGCCAGCCCCACGGCGTACGGAGCGAGCACACCCCTCAGGATGTAAGCCAGGAATGACATCCCGGCCAGAACGAACCCCAAAAGAACCAGACTCCAGGGCCTTTTCAAGGTGTACCTCGCGCGCTTTGCGTCAGCTCGGCACTCGAGTCAACCTTTGAAACGACCCGGAGGTTGCCCTCCCGGGGTGGTTCAGGTTTATCGCCGGGTGAATTTACCGGCCTGGCTGGCGCTCTGGTTGGCTATTTGGCGACCGTAAGGGCAGACCTACCGGTAGAGCAGGCTTTCCAGCCTGTTCCTTTGCGACAGGCTAGAAAGCCTGTTCCCTTTCGACAGGCTAGAAAGCCTGTCGTACCGGCCTGCGGGCGAACACACAGGTCCGCCCCCACGGGGTCTGCCAGTCACTTAGACGATTTCTTCGCCCTTGTCTCCGCGCACGGCGTCGGCGACCCGCTCCCGGATGCTGCCAGCTCTTTCCCTGACGGTAGACGTTATGTTGCCGGCCTGTTGCCTGAGGTTAGACGCCAGGCTGTCCGCCTTTTCCCGGAGCATGGCCCTATTTTCTTCGCCGGCGCGCGGGGCATAAAGCATGCCGAATGCCGCCCCCACCAGCAGGCCGACGGCCAACCCGACGCCAAAGTCTTTGGTACCCATGATTTTCTTCCTTTCAAAATATATAACCCCTGGCCCGTCTCCTCTCCCCTCGCGGGAGAGGATTAAGGTGAGGGTCAAAGAATCTAGATTACCTGCTCTTCTTCCTCTCCCCCCCTGCCTCTCAACCTTGCCGCCTTTTCCTTCAGGGCCGCGGCCTTTTCTCGGACCATCCTCCTGGTCTCGTAGCCTGTCTGTGGCGCCAGCAATATCCCGGCGGCGAAGCCGACAGCCGCGCCTATCAGGACACCCAGGGCCATTCCGGTTGCGCCCTTGCCGTCTTCCATGATCGCCTCCTTAGCTCGTGACGCGATTTCACTTGTTGCCATGTTTTCCTCTCCAGATAAAACAACGTGCTATGTTAATGATGTCAAACACCCGCATCAGGGGTGTAATTACCTTTTGCGATAGGTTTTCCATAATTTCCGTGGTCCTGGCCACGTTTTCAAGAATAACCGCCATGCGGCGCCATGTCAGGTACAGTATCACGGCGGTAAAGATCAGGACCAGTATGGCGATGGAATTGAATATGATGATGCTCAGGTCCCGGTACCAGGATATTGGCATGGGTCCTCCTTATTTTTTGTTGCGGCATCATAAATATTAGCACACTCAATTAGCTTATCGCCACGGTGTTCATTATAGAAATCCTTTAATCAAGAAATTACAAAATGACGGGAAAAAAAGTCACAAAACTATAAAATCGGCGCCGCAGGGGTGGCCCGCACAGGTTGTTTTGCTCCCTTGCTGATAATATAATACAAGCAAACGCCCATGAGCTGCGCTCACCAGGCATTAGAGAAGAACGGTGTGCCACAGGCAGAGACGCCTGTGGTGCCGGTTGTTTCCCGGGGAATTTTCGGTTTGGTAGAGAGAACCTTTAACGAGCTGGAAGCTCTTCTTAACGCGCTGCCCCTCCACATTAGCGAGCCGCTAAGGCAGCAGGCGGACCTCGATAGTTTGCTGGAAATAATCCTCGACCTCGGGCGCACCCCCGAAGCGCGATTTCCCGCCCGGGAGATGGCGATATGCCCCAAAGAAGTCACCGAGGAGGAGCTGGAGCATGTGGTGGCCCGCATCAGCCCCTTCGGAGACGATAACCGCGCCGGCATCGAACGTACCCTGCACCGCATTTCGGCCATACGCAACCGGAAGGGACGTATTATCGGCCTCACCTGTCGCGTTGGGCGGGCCGTCTTCGGCACCATCAAAATAGTACAGGACCTCATCGAGTCCGGTCAGAGCGTGCTGCTGCTCGGCCGTCCGGGAGTGGGCAAGACCACCATGCTCCGGGAGGTCGCCAGGGTACTGGCCGACAGCGTGAAGAAACGGGTAATAATCGTTGACACTTCTAACGAAATTGCCGGCGATGGCGATATTCCCCATCCCGCCATCGGCCACGCCCGCCGGATGCAGGTGCCCACGCCGACGGCCCAGCACGGGGTGATGATCGAAGCCGTGGAAAACCATATGCCCGAGGTTATAGTGATCGACGAAATCGGCACTGAGCTCGAGGCCCTGGCCGCCCGGACTATTGCCGAAAGAGGCGTTCAACTGGTGGGCACGGCCCACGGTAATACTTTAGAAAACATCATCATGAATCCCACCCTGAGCGACCTTGCCGGCGGCATCCAGACGGTTACCCTGGGCGATGAGGAAGCCCGGCGCCGCGGCACCCAGAAGTCCGTCCTGGAACGCAAAGCGCCGCCAACCTTCAATGTGGTAGTGGAAATTCAGGACCGGAACCGCGTGGTGGTGCATCCGGACGTGGCCGAGACGGTAGACCAGATCCTTCGCGGTGAAACCCTGGCCCAGGAGATACGCTGGTTGGACGAGGCCGGCGAGGTGCGCAAGAAGGTAGCCAGCGCGCCGCAAGCCGAAGAAGAAGCGCGCAAACTCGCCCCGGAGAAAGCGCCGGAGATACAGGGACAGGTGCCACGGATATTTCCTTTCGGCATCAACCGCAGCCGGCTGGAACAGGCAGCCCGCGAGATGCAACTGCCCATTGTCATTGCCGAGTCGGCGGAGGATGCCAACGTTCTGATCACTTCCAAGAACTACTTCCGGAGAAAGCCCCAGAAGCTGCGGGACGCCGAGGCCTCGGCTTTGCCTGTTTTCGTGTTGCGCGGCAACACCACCAATCACATGAAGCAGGCCCTGAGCAGCATCACCGGGCGCCCCCTGCAAAAGGAGAAGAACGGGCCGATGAATAAAGCCCTGGAGGAGGCCCAGGAGGCGATTGACCGGGTGCTCAAGGGGGAGCAGGCGGTGGAACTGATGCCGCAGAGCGCCTATGTGCGGAGGCTCCAGCATATCCTGGCCGAAAGGTACGACGTCTCCTCGGCGAGCACCGGGCAGGAACCCGGCCGGCACGTAAGGATCTACAAGAAATAGTCGCTCCCACAGGCGGCCCTGCCTGTGGATAAATTCCAAGTAACAAGTAACAAGTTCCAAACAAATTCCAAGCACCAAATTTCAAAGGTACCGCAGGCGGCCCTGCCTGTGAGACATGCTTCTCCCCACCTTGCTTGAGGTTAAAGGGAAGGCGATTGATTCTTTTGGAAATTGAAACTTGGAATTTGTTTGGTATTTGGAGTTTGGTATTTGGAATTTGTTTAGAGCTTCGTGCTTCCGATTTCGAATTTCTTTTGCAGGATGATTCTTGAGCCTTTTTATTACCTTCGAGGGTGGCGAAGGATGCGGCAAGAGCACCCAGGCGCGGGCGCTTTACCGTCGCCTGCAAAAGGAAAACGTCCCGGCCGTCCTCACCCACGAACCGGGCGGTACCCCCCTGGGCGTCAGGGTCAGACGGTTTCTCAAGCAGGAAAGACGCGCCGGCATCAAGCCCGAGGCGGAGCTTTTCCTCTTCCTGGCGTCGCGGGCGCAACTGGTAGCGGACGTCATCCGGCCCGGCCTGGACCGGGGGCTGACCGTCATTTGCGACCGGTATGCCGAATCGACCCTGGCCTACCAGGGGCATGCCATGGGACTGGATATCCCTCTCATTGAGAAGGCCAATGCCTTTGCTACCGGGGGGCTTCGGCCGGACATCATCATCCTCCTCGATATCGATCCTGAGACTGGCCTGCAAAGAAGAGCGGGTGCGGCCTCCCGGACCCGGTACGACCGTTTCGACAGCCGGGAGATCGATTTTCACCGCAAGGTCCGCCAGGGTTATCTCACCATGGCGCGGTCGGAGCCTGAGAGATGGTTGGTGGTCGATGCCGCCGCAAGCCCGCGCCACATCCGGGTCCGGATATGGGAACACGTAGCGGCACGCTGCCGCGTGCC